>JANOUN010001033.1:0-9389 GCA_031416875.1 Planctomycetota bacterium
ACCTCAAACTGAGTTGGGATGACTGGAATGTTCGCCAGCAACAGAGACACATAATTGAACCTCGAAGAAACGAATCAGTCCGCAGCATCACGAGTTTCTGCGTGGCAGATTACTCGGCTGATTTGTTTCGGTGTTGTTGCCGTCAGTGTTCTGTCATGCGTTGCCATTGCGGTGTCTCGGAGCAACGGTCTCACTGAAGTTAAGGTCGTCGCGGTCGACCCGGACGCTGAGCCACGCGACCACGATCTGCCGCTCATCAAAGCCCATGAGGCGTTACCCGATTACGAGCTCGTCGTTTATCATTCCAGCGGGCTAACAACGAACCTTGGCACAAAACCAAACACATTGGCCGCCGATGGGCTCACGTGGACGCTCAACGCGCCCGTGCCAGTGTGCGAGATCGCGGGCCTCCGACTGCAAGATCAAGACAAGCTCGTTTCCGACGCGATTACCGAAGTTCAAATCGTATCGGAATCGGCAGAATCCGACGGTTACAGATTTGAGTTCCAAACCGAGCATTCAGCATCAGTTGGAGTGCAATCCTTTTTTCGTACGCCGATTGGCCTGGCAATCTCAGCTGCTTTCTTCCTTGCTGTGTTGCTAATGCTTGCCAGTGCCATCTGCGCGTAACGACTGGCGAACAAAGCGGTGAACCGGAGTTGCCGTTCACGCTGGTTTGAAATGGACAATCAATCGCGGCAACACCGGTTACCGCAGTCGTTCAGCGATGGTAGTGACGAACGGGATTAGCCTATGAGAATCCAAGTCACCAAACATTCTCTCCTGGGTGCTTCCGTCGTGCTATTCGCACTCGTGGGTATCGTGTGGGCAGCGGTATTGAGGGACCCCATTGCCAATGCGGTGCCGGCTGGCGCACAGCACATTTCCCCGGCTGCACATGACCCACCAGACGACGCGTCTAACGATCCATCGGCCAACAACTTCGTTTCTTTGCCATTCATGACTCGCGGCTATTGCAATGCTGGATCTCAACTGAAGGATACGGAAGCCCCGGGCGGATTTTGGCAATCCGGCAATGCTCCCCAAACGGTAAAAACGCGTTCCAACGCACACGCATTGTTTCTTCTAGCCCAGCCTGGCGTCGTCATACCGTTTGCCGGTCGTCCAGGAATGAGGGTTTCGTTGGTCAACAATACACAGGACTTACTCGCATTTAGCGCCAGTGACAGCCGCTTGCCAATTACGCAAGAGGCTCAAGATATAGATGGCAATTGGAAGCCTGTTGAATATTTGCGATCGAGTGATTGTGGAAACAGTTACCATCGTGTGTTCCTCGGCCCCGATCAATTCTGGGCGTTTTCCGCACCTCGGTACAAAGGGACCATTCCAACGAAGCTACGTTTTGCAATCGTGCTGGAGGACGGTTCCGAGCTTCACTCGAATGCCTTTGATGGATCGGTGAATCCCGACCAGTTCACAGTGAAGCAAGGGCACAATGCCACCGATCTCATGGATCCCTACAACGAGTAAATCGCCGAACAATCCGTTGCACGCGGAGCCGCGGGTCGCGCGGTTTTGAAATGGAAAGTCGTTCGCCGCGGCCCGGTGAACGGTGTCGTTTGTTGCAAGATGCTGCGTCGCCTATTGAAATCGCTGATACTTGATCCCCCGACCGATAGCGCGCGGTCGTTCGCTTCCATGCAATCAAAACGTCCATCAGCACATTACGAGTTCCGCGTCAATGATGAACCCGTGCTAGTTGCCGACCTGGTTGGTAATCCTAGTCGCTTGCTCGACTATTATTTGCGATTGGATGATCTGTCCTGCTGCTCGGTGCTTGGCGGCTACATCATTTACGCCGACGGCCAGGTGGCAATGGGCGAAACTGATGAAGTGTCTATGTCGCAGACATGGCTGCCAGCAATTATCCGGCTTCAACGCGGTGAAGATCGTGTGTCCGTCTGGCCGTGGGAAGAATCAAGTATGACTTTGACGCGAAAGGGAAACCTCGTGCAACTGGAAGATGTTAATTCTTCTGGCACGGTTGTTTGCGCCAAGGTCCAATTCGCATTTGATGACTTTGTTCGTGCAATGATCGATGCAAGTCGTCCAATGGCTGCCTTTGTGTCTGAATTTCACTCGGCCATCGCCCACTATCAATCAAGTCCACCATTTTCTGAAGACGCAGAGGCAACAGAACGGCTGCAATTCCTCAACGAAGAGTTTTCCTCGGAATGGTCGGATTGGGTCACGGAGAGCGAGAACCTGTTGAACAACGAAGCAACATAACATTTAAGGCTTTGACTTCGCGAGTGCGGACGGACGGCGCGGAATAAGGTTCAGGGTCGAGCGGAGAGGGCTTGTGGCGGTGCCTGCGACATCGGCGGCGACTGCGCATGCGATGCGGGATGCTGTGCATCCGGTTCATGCTGTGCTGGCGATACCTGTTGCGTCAAGTAACCGCAGCAACGCGAATGTCCAAAATGTGCTCGATTGAGCGACGACTTCTGTTGTTTTCATGGGTTTCGCAAGTTTGTCGAACCACGTTGCGACAGCAGGAAGCTTCTCCGCCGAAAACGGCCAGCGGCGTTGCCTGAAAAGTTGCCCGTCAGCACTGGGAAATTCGCTGCTGGTGGATGGCTCGCCCAGCATTTGGTCAATCTGGTTTGCAATTTCGGAGACCAAATCATGCTGCGATGAGTTCCATCCAATCATCAATTCAGATGGCTGCGAATTGATGATCGAGCAGTGATCGCTGAGAAATTGCGAACAGCGCTCGACGACCACAGCCGCGTTCAGGCGGCCGACCTGATGGCCCCAAATTTGTGATTTTTGTGGGTTGTAGCGGATCATTGAGCACTTAAGTGGCGAACATATCAGTAATCAAAACTCAGTTTTAAGGTATCATGCTTCTGGGAATCACGATACTCAAAATTTGAAGGGAAACTGATCAAAACTCAAAACGCGTACCATCAAACCCCGTCCAAAACGCGGGGGTTCATGCGCTGCGGTTTCCTGGCGAGTCCGGTTGCGGCGCGAATTGGACTTTGAAGATGCTCGTCAATTCGCTGCGGCTGCCCCGCAACCGCGCTGAACAGTGACTGTCTGAAGATATCTCTACAGATTGTCCAGCGACAAACGAAGTTTTTCTGCGGCCGTTTCCGGCGCGATAGTGACGATATCGACACTGGTCAGCAGTTCCCAGCCAGCCATGCGACCCGTTCGTGGTAACAGATCCAACGACCACGAAAACGCTGCGGGCTGATCGATTCGAGGATGCGACAGCGTCAGATTGAAGGAGAACGGCCCTCCAAGAGTTTTCTCAAGTGCGCTCAATGCAGATTTCAGCAACTCCGCCAGATCCTGTAACATCTCATCGGACGCGTCAGCAAATGCAGCGGTCTGAGTCTGCTTCGGCACAAACCGGACTTGCCACGACATACGTGACGCGAAGGGACAGCAGACGCCGAAAAATGGTGTTTCGCGGATCAGTCGGACTCCCTGCCTGCGTTCGGCATCCCACAGATCCTGCACAAGATCACGCCCGGTCGCCGATCGATGCCGGGTCGCTCGTTCGTGCCGCGCGAGATCAAGTGGCATCAATTCTGTGGTTGCCAGAATCTGCGAGTGACAATGGGCCAGCGATGCCCCGGCACTGAATCCTTCATTGCGAAAAATGGCGACGCTGGCAATCGATGGCGACTGCATCAACTGCTGCATCCGCGTGCGCCACGCCATGAGCGTCCGCTGAATTTCTGCCGGGGAAAGTTCGGACATGCGACTTCGATTGTCCGGGCATTCGATCACGACATCGTGTTCGCCGCGCGCGGGCCGACAGGAAAACAGTGTTGCATCACTGGTCGTGTCAGCAGTTGACACCAGCATCGAGGCGTCCGAGACTGACGGATAGCGATTCGGCACGACACGCAGCATCCAGCCCGGGCCATTTGGCACAGAATCAGCCGTTCGTATCGCAATCCGTTCGTCCGGAGTCTCGGCCTCCTGGCCCTCAGCGAATGGATCGACTAAACGATTCAACGGCGGATCTGGAAGGTATGCCAGCGGCCGATGTGAACGCTGCGGAGCGACGATTACCTGTTGGCCCGTGAGGACATCCGTTCGAAATTGCGGATCGGAATCAGTCATGTGGTGAGTCATCAACAGAAGTCACTTGCTACAAAATGCCTGAGTCCAGGTGGCGACGGTGAGATGTTCGAATCACGGAAGCATGTTATGCTCCATAGCGCGGCAGGATTGTACATATCAGAAACAGTTTGACCAGGAGTCGTTTGACCATGACACGAATCAGTTTCTTACTGGGTTTTCTGAGTCTTTGTCTCAAGGCTGCGGCGGATGATGCGTTCCCGGCATTTGAAGCTCAAGTGATTGACGGCAACGTCGGAAAGGTCTGCTATGCCGTCACGGCCGCCGACGTCGATCATGACGGGGATGCGGACATCGTGGCACTCACAGAAAATCGAGTGGTCTGGTACGAACAGCCGTCCTGGGCCGCGCATGTGATTCTGCAGGATCAGACACCGCCGGACAATGTCTGCATCGCGCCACACGACATCGACGGTGATGGACTGGTCGATTTTGCAATCGGTGCCGGATGGACAAAAACCGGGACGCTGCACTGGATTCGTCGCGGCACTGACCCGAAAGCCCTATGGACGGTTGCTGCGATCGGGGAAGAGGCCTCTGTCCATCGCATACGCTGGGCCGATGTGCTTGACAAAGGGTCGCCGCAACTGGTCGTCTCACCTTTGAATGCGAGTACGGGAAACGGTGTTCGACTGCTGGCTTTTGAGATTCCGGACAGCCCGACCACCAGCCGCTGGACGCCCACCGTATTGGATTCGGAACTCAATCGAATGCACAATCATTGGCACGTCGATTTTGATGCGAACAAGTCCATTGATACCATCACGGCCAGCCGCGAAGGGTTGTCGCTCATACGTCGCACAGATTCCGGCTGGCAGCGCGAACATCTGGCGGATGGCGCGACGGGTGCTGCCGATCCGAATCAGAATGGAGCGGGCGAAGTGAAGCTCGGACGCCTCGCAGGTGGCGGACGCTTTCTCACATCGGTCGAACCAATGCACGGGACTCAACTGGCTGTTTACGTTCAATCCGCCAACGATCCGACATGGATACGGCATGTCATCGACAGCGGATTTGTGCGTGGCCATGCGTTATGGACAGCCGATTTCGACGGTGATGGAACCGATGAGATCGCGTTTGGCCACAGCGATACACCGCAAACGTTTGGCGTCAATGTTTATCACGCTGTGAGCAAGGACGGCACGGTTTGGAAAAAGCACGTTCTCGACGAAGGTGGAATGGCAACGGAAGATCTCGTCGTGGCTGACCTGACGGGTGACGGGCGTCCTGACATTGTGGCCGGTGGTCGAGCGACTCACAACGTCAAGCTGTACGTGAACAAGGCACCTTCCAGGTGAATGCGGTAAAATCGAAATCCGCACATCCCAGCGGGAATCGAGATTACTCAAGAATCCGAATGCACGAAGGACCCGGGATCTCAACAGGCTCGCCAGCGGATGCCAGCATTCCGGTGTCGGCATTGATTCGAAAAACCGCAACATTGTTGCCTGGCATATTGGCACACAGAAGCAGGGTTCCGTCCTTGGTGATCGCCAGATTCTGGGGCCCTTTTCCAAGGCTCGATTTGATCTCGATAAGACTGAGCGTGCCATCATCAGTGATTCGATAGGAAGCGATACTGTCATGACCTCGATTGGTGCCGTACAGATACTTCCCGTTCGGCGTGATCTTGAGATCTGCGGTGTGACTCGTGCCTGCGAAATCTGTAGGCAGCGTTGAGATGGTCTGACGTTCGAGCAGCATCCCGGATTCCGGGAGGAAATCAAACAGCGTCACGGAATTCTTCAGTTCGTTGATCACGTACATGAATTTCCCGTTCGGATGAAACGTCAAATGGCGCGGACCGCCGCCGGGAGGTGTGCGCACGAACGGCTGTTGATTCGGCGTGACTTTCGCCGTGGCAGGATCCAGTGCGTAACAGACAATCTGATCAATTCCCAGATCCGCGGAGTACGCAAAGCGGTTGTTCGGACTGATGACAAAGCAATGCGCATGCGGCTCTTTCTGTCGCGCGGCATCAACACTCGATCCCTGATGCTGCACAAACGAAACGGGCTCCGAAAGTGAACCATCGGCCTGCACCGAATATGAGGCAACACTGCCTGTGGAGTAGTTTGCCAGCAGCACACTCCTGCCGGTCGCATCCACGTCCAGATAACACGACGCGGTGCCCTTTGTCGACTGACGATTGAGCGGGCTGAGTTTTCCTGATCGACCTTCAATGCGGAACGCAGCGACTTGTTCGGGTTCTGTGCCGCCAAATGTCGGTGCATAGATTGAATAGAGAAACTTGTGATCCGGCGACACGGCCATGAAAAACGGATTCTCGACACCCGCCGTTCGCTGCAGCAGCTTGAGAGCCCCGGCCTTCTCATCCAGCGTAAACGCATGAATCGCGCCCTGATCTCCGGCAGCAAATGAGGAAATAAAGATCAATGGTTCCTCAGCGAACGCAACACCGTGCTGTGCCATCAGAGTGACGCCTGCAATCACGAAAGTCATTTGTGAAAAATAACCGAATCCCATGACTTGTTTCCTCGTATTGAATCCCACCTGCGTTGTGCATGGTTGCCCAACGATGCTGTGCGATGTGTAACCGATCTGTCGACTACCTTCCATTCAGTCAGGCGAGCAGCGAATTCAACGGATGCGGTCGTGATTCCTGGTGAGAATGCAATGGACGATAATTTTCGGGACCGCAGGAGCCTCGCACTGCCAATTGTCTGTACCGCGCGGTTAAGGATGGCGCATACGTTTAACCGCGTGGGCAACGCCCCGCGCTTCGTATTTCAAATTTCAAATCTCAAATACGAAATCTCAAATAGAACTAGCGCGGCCCGCTGGGCACGCGGTTAAACGAGCAAATGCCAACCGCGTGCCGTATAACCGAACACGACTACACCGGATCGCCACAGTGAATGCTGTACCGCGCACCCTGTTCGCTGAATTTTTCTGTTTCGTTAAAAACTTAACGTCTCCGCTATTGTGTTGCAGGTGTTGAGCGTTAATAATGTAACGCGAGGGTAGGATCTGCGCGGTGCGCATTTGAGCAATCCAGCGCGAAGGACGCCATCAGCATGAACAGGAGATGCGCATGACAAACTTGTCCGAGTTCAGTCGCCGTGAGCGACAGATTATGGATGCGATCTTTGAGCTGGGGGAGGCGACGGTGAATCAGGTGGTCGCTGCGATTCCCAATGCTCCCACGGCGATGGCTGTTCGTCGCATGATGCATATTCTTGAAGAGAAGGGGCATCTCAAGCGACGCGAGAACGGCCGTGAGGTCATTTATGCGCCTCGAGAATCAAAAGAAAAGGCCGGACGCGGTGCGTTTCAAAAAGTGCTGGAGACCTTCTTCGGTGGTTCGCTGGAAGAAGCCCTCGCGGCACATCTGCATTCGCGAAAAGATGAAGTCACCCCTGATGAACGCGGGCGTTTGATTACGTTGATCGAACAGGCAAAGAAGGAGGGCCGTTGAGATGAATCGTTTCCTGCTTCCTGTGACTATTGCATTCAGTGCGTCAAGCTGGCTGCTGGTGGATTCCGCGATCAAAGGCGCGGCGTTGCTGGGGTTCGCGTCGCTGGTGGTATTGATGCTGCGACGTGATTCTGCTGCGACTCGCCATCTGGTTTGGCTGGCCGCGATTGTTGCCATGCTGTTCGTGCCAGCACTGTCAGCGCTGTTGCCTCCGTGGAGAGTGCTGCCGGAATGGGTCGTGATGTCAACCGATATGAAAGTGATAGATACGGTGGGCGCAAATGGGAGTGATGTGATTGATGGGAGGTATGAGGCGCATGAGACCGATATGTCACATGCGGCGAACGACTTTCCGGCAACGGAACTGTCTGAGCCGGCAGTTCAGTCATCACAGGCCATGCCTTCACCAGCGATTGCATCTGACATCCCGGTCGCCACGAAAACCGAAGAATCGGCAACCGCTCTTTGGAGCAGCGTGCTGCCATCCGTCTGGGTCGTTGGATTTCTGCTGCTGATGGCTCGCCTTCTTGCCGCACGACTTCTGCTTTGGCGAATCGAACGCGCTGCCCGCATCATTCCTCACGGCGAGCGGCAGGGCGTCAGCCCTCCGTGTCTTCCCGCGATCGCCATCAACCAATCCGCTGCGGCTGACGCCGCGATCGTCGTCGCCTTCAATGACGCCCGCGTTCAACTTGCCGTTCGTCATCGCATCACACTCCTCATTCACCCGGACAAGGCCATTCCCGTGGTCTGGGGCATCTTCCGTCACCGGCTTCTGCTGCCAGCAGTGGCTCTGCAATGGTCCGACGAACAGCTTCGCTCCGTACTGCTGCACGAGCTGGCGCATATCAAACGCCGGGACACGCTGGCTCAGCTTCTCGCTCAGACGGCGTGTGCTTTGCACTGGTTTAATCCGCTCGTCTGGTTCGCGGGGTGGCGCCTGCATGTCGAGCGTGAACGTGCCTGCGACGACCTCGTCCTTGCGAGCGGTGTGCGCGCATCCGCCTATGCGGAACATTTGCTCAACGTCGCGACGAAGTTGTCGTCGTCACGATTAACTCAGGCGTGCGGCCTCGCAATGGCTCACAGTTCGTCACTGCACGGAAGACTCGCTGCGGTGCTGAGCGAGAAACGCAACCGCCGAAGCGTTTCCACCTTCTTAGTGGCAGCCTGCGTGTTACTGGGAACCATGATCCTGATACCGGTCGCGATGGTGGGCGCAGTGGACGAGAATCCGGCGGGAAAGCATGAGACCCCGCCAATTCAGAATACAGTGACCGGTAGTGCAACCGCCAACGAGGGTTCTGCCATGAAACTTCAACCCGGCATGGAAGAACATCTGGACTGGGGCGTTGCCTTCAACGGGCTGCGAGCGGCGGTGAGAATTCGGACGATGGATTCGCCGGGCATCGTAGGGAACGAGCGGAAGATCTTTCTTGTCATCCAAAACGTCTCGGACAGGGCGATTCGGTTCTGCGACACGGCCATGTCTGGTGGCGATGCTCTGAAAGACGACATCGACAAACGCAAGCTCTACCTTCGAAGGAACGAAGAGATTCTGTCCGCGTTGGTCAGCGTGGATTCTACGCAGACGGACGTCACTCTGCAGCCTCGCGAAGCGGTCGAACTTGATTTGTTCCAAAACGAACAGGCCAATGAGCGAGGTCTGAAGCTCGGTGACTTGAAGGCGGAGGCAATTCTCAAATACCCAACGTTTAATCTGTTCGCGACGGTGAATCTCAGTCACGCACCAGACGGAGCATGGACCGGCAAGTTGAAGACGCCGCCAACTCGAGGAGCGTTCGCTGCTGACGGGCCAATGCCG
>JANOUN010001034.1:0-7429 GCA_031416875.1 Planctomycetota bacterium
ACCCCGGCCAAATCACCCCCGAAGACCTCACCGGCCTGCCCAAATACACGGCCTGCATCAAACTCCTCATTGATGGAATGCCCATCAAACCGTTTTCCATGCAAACTCTGCCGCCACCGACAACTTCAATCGATCCGGCGCGGGTTGAGATTATCAAGCGTGTGACGCAGCGAAGCTTTGGCAACGCCGTTCGGCTCGCGGGCGTGAGAGCGCTCACAGCATGAGTGAATCGGCTTCGGTGAGCGCCAACTCCACATTTTTCGCGGCATCAAAACCTTCAGCGAATGTGGTAGAGAATGGCGTGCCGCCGGAAACCGCTTTGCGCGCTCAGGACACGCCCTCCTGAGGAGTTTGGGCTGGAGCCGGTGCATGCCGCGGTCGCAATCATCCGTGCAGCTTCGACAATGGGTATTTGTCGTCATTTCGACTGCGCAATCTGATGGCAGTTCGAGCTCTCGCAAATCAGTTCGTTGGGCGCGTCTGTCTGGCGGACCGACGCGCCGAATCAATCCATATCAACTGACCGCGGACACGCCCTATTTATAGATTCTACCGTACGCCAGCTTTGTGGCCTGAAGTGACACTGAGATCAACACCGGCTCCACAACCGAAGTCCACAACTGTTTCCCCAGTATGGAATAGGTCCAATGGCGAATGGATTTCCAACTGTTGCCGAGAACTCCCAGAGCGAATCGGGGATTCGGTCCAGCCAATTCTGGTCGTAGCCGAGATTGCAGGCGTTCGAGAGTATTGGCGGACCTTGACTGCCAGACACCCGCTTGGTCAGCTAACATCATCCGGCATCACAGCCGAACAAAAAGACGATGCCGATGACCGAGACGAGAAGGAAGTTCTGATGGCGAAGAACAAGACCCGACCCACAGCTGCCATGCTGCCAGCCGCCGATTACAGCGGATTTCTGGGAGAGGTCGTGTCACTCCTGGAGGCCGCTCGCCGCACGTCGGCCCGCGCAGTGAACGCTGTGATGACGGCCACCTACTGGGAGATTGGACGTCGGATTGTCGAAATCGAACAGCGAGGATCGGCACAGGCTGAGTATGGCGATGAACTGATCAAGCGGCTCGCTGCCGACCTCACGACTCGGTTCGGAAGGGGCTTTGGATGGCGAAATCTCTATCGGATGCGAAGCTTCCATTTGGCCTACCCCGAGACATTGCCAACACTGTCGGCAAAATCTGGCGTTGAAAAAGGCCGTCAAGGAATGACCGCACCGACCGATGACGTAATTTTGCCGACAGTGTTGGCAAAATCGCTACGCAGACGGGACACGCCAGTTGCGGCAATCGAGCGATTGGCACCACGGTTCCCGTTGCCGTGGTCGCACTACGAAAAGCTGCTGACCATCCAGGATCTACAGGCTCGACAATTCTACGAGACTGAAGCCTTGCGGGGTGGGTGGTCGGTGCGCCAACTGGATCGGCAAATCTCCAGCCAGTTCTATCAGCGAACCCTGCTCTCCAAAAACAAAGCGGCCATGCTTCGCAAAGGGACAGAACCGCAAGCCGCCGATCTGGTCACGCCGGAAGAAGAGATCAAAGATCCGCTGGTGCTGGAGTTCCTCAATCTCAAGGACGAGTATTCCGAGCATGATCTGGAAGAAGCCCTGATCCACAAGCTGGAGGAGTTCCTGCTGGAACTCGGCACCGACTTCGCATTCATGGGCAGACAGAAGCGGCTGAGGATCGGCGACGAGTGGTATCGCATCGACCTGTTGTTCTTTCACCGCCGCCTGAAGTGTCTCGTGGTGATCGACCTGAAGCTCGGGAAGTTCACGCACGCCGACAGCGGGCAGATGCACCTCTACCTGAACTACGCCCGAGAACACTGGATGCACAAAGACGAAAATCCCCCAGTAGGACTGATTCTATGTGCGAAAAAAGACGAGGCGGTAGCACACTATTCGTTGGAAGGTCTGCCCAACAGAGTGATGGCAGCCGAATATCGCATGGCTCTTCCCGAAGAGAAGGTGCTGACCGCTCAACTGGAAAAGACTCAACGAGCGTTGGAGTTGAAAGCAATCACAACTGAAACATCGCCACAGAAACCAACTCCCGGACGAATCAGGAAAAAGTCAGACCACCGGCCTCTATGAAGCGAAGCCACTCGCCCCCATCGGCTTTGCGGTCTTCCGTAGTTCGTCGTCGTTCGATTCGCCATCATTCCTGTGACGACCCGACAAAAATATTGGACAATCGCACCTGCCTGAATCCTGGTGACAAGCTGACGGTCACCCGCTAAACTCACACTGGACGCACAGTGATCGTGATTGATTCCGCGTACGTCACCGGAACCTCACGCCGAAAAGTCCAACGCGCGATCGTTACGTCGGCATTCATGCCTCATAGATCGCATTTCGTTCAGACGCAAGGTCATTCGCCAGGAACACTATGATGCGGCAGAGTTTTTATCGTCTGCTGATCTCGATCTTTGCCATATGGGCTGCTTTGTCAATTCCGACACTCTTGGCGCCAACCCTGTTTGCACTGCACTCGAATGAGCCTCTCCATACTCCAGGCATCCTGCTGTTGATCGGATTTGCACTGCTCCCGGTTTCTGTTGTTGGATTATGGAATCTGCAGCTGTGGGGATTCATCTCACTTATGCTGGCGTCCATACTCGTCATAGCAACGTATCCGGAGCAGGTCACCCTCCACGCGTTTTGCATCGGCCTGACGATTTTTCGATACTGTTTGGCTCATCGCGACGACGATGCAGAACATCCGATTGCTTAACAGGGATTGGTTCGTCGCGTCTACCGCATCGATTCCACCTAACTTCAAGACCAAAGAACCTTCCGAACGGTTGATTTGGCAAAATCTTCCGGTGAACTCCATGAGCGGCGACCAAAACAATCCACTCTAAAAAAATCACGTGCCAAATGATGTCGGACGGGCACTAGCCAATCGCTGGGGAAAAACCGGCGTTCAGTTAACGCAGAATATTCAAACCTTCATTACGCCGGAACTCATAACGCTTTGACTTCGCGAGTACGCGCGAATCTCGCGGCGCCTGGGCGAATTGAGTGGGTTTGTGGTGATGAGAGCCATTCGAGCCGAAGCTCAGGGCATTTGTTCAAGTAGCCCGGTGGGGTTGTTGTCCCCTCCGATGCTGCAGCCCGCCGCCTTGAGAGTTCGACGCTACCAAACGACCGTTGTTCAGCACAGATTTATTTTGCTTCGGTGGGGCATCGACCGACGCGCCGAACGATTTGGTGACAAACTTCGCGGGTGTAATCAAATTGATGTCGAGCCAAGCGCGAATTCTATCATGAGTCGATGGTACGTTTCCTGGACGGCGAAGCTGAGCATCAGCAGGTCGCTGGCTCGGAAGCTCTGGGAGGATTTCCACTCGATGCCGTCGCGGTAGCGACGCTGCACGGTGCAGGAATGCGTGGTGAAGTGTGCACCGTTCTTTTTGGGATCGTTGTCACAAACAAACGTGCGGTTGCCGACTACGCGTTTCGCCAGTCATCCAACTTCAGTCCCGGAATCCATTCGTAATGCTTGGCGCGGGCTTCGCCCGCAACCGAAACAAGTAAGCAGATTTCGCTGAAATCTGCTGTGCCGACTTCGGCGAAGTCGGCCTTTGCGATCACCTGCGGGTTTCTCTGCTTCAGCAGTTCCATGCCAAACATTTTACCACGGACAGAGACGTCTGGCGATGGTATTTTTCCACGATGGAACACCGTACAGATTCTCGATTTGTCGGTATTGCTCAAATTCATGTTCAATGCGATTCGTACGGCGGAATCACCTCGCTGGCAAAAATCAAGCAGGATGTGATCAGAACTGCTGACGCCCTTTCAGCGCATCAGCCAGCATTTCGCGGTTGGCGAATTCCAGGACGCTGCCGGAAGCGATGCCGCGGGCAAGGCGCGTGATGCGGACGTTGTCGTTCTGCAGCAGATTGGTAATGAACAGCGCCGTGCCGTCGCCCTCCAGCGTCGGGTTGGTTGCCATCACCAGTTCGGTGATTCCCTGCTTGCGGACGCGATGCACCAGTTGCGCAATCGTGAGATCCTCCGGACCGACACCGTCGAGCGGTGCGATGCGGCCTCCCAAAACATGATACAGCCCAGCATAAGCACCGGAGGATTCCAGGGCCACGACGTCTTTGGGCTGTTCCACGACGCAGACCACATGCTGATCGCGTCGAGGATCGCGGCAGATTCGGCAGAGTGTGTCTTCCGTCAGATTGAAGCACATCGAACAGCGTTTGACGCTGATCTTCACCTGGCGAATTGCATCGGCCAAGGCATTCGCTTCGTCACTGGAACTTGATAAGACATGGTTTGCCAGACGTTCCGCTGACTTGCGCCCAATACCCGGCAGCTTGCCAAATTCTTCAATCAGTTTGGCCACAGCGTTGCCGTATGGATGATCCTGCGTCTCCGTTTTCATAGATTTCATAGAACCAGTCGCTCTCCGTGCGTGATTTGGGGTTAAAGTTTTCCAGTGAATAACGATTCGATAACGTTCTATACTGCACGCGGCCAGGTATGAGACGTCCTGATTGAGCTTTCACTCGTTTACCCGCGTGCCCATCGGGCCGCGCTCCTGGGCCAGCGGCGGACAAGCGCGGCCCGATGGGCACGCGGTTAAACTATCCCCTCTTGGCCGCGAAGAGTCTACTACAACAGACTCCTGTCCAGCACAGCTCTTGCCTGCTGGAAATAGTCCTTCCATTCAATTTCCGGTCTGCCGTCCCGCAGACAGTCGCGGACTTTCTGCAGCGTATTGCGTGCCATGTGCGGGCAGCGATTGCAGGCGCACGTTTCTCCGGACGAAGCCATGATGCCGGGAACCGGGATGTAAGTGTGCTGTGGAGCCGCTTTCGTTAGTGGATGAATCATGGCGACTTCTGTGGCGACCAGGAATGTGGTCGGCTCCTTCAAAGCCATCACATACTGCCGCATTTTTTCCGTGCCGCCAATGACGTCGGTGATTTCGAGAATATTCTGCGGACATTCCGGATGCGCGATCACAATACATCCGGGATTGTTCTTTTTCGCACGGATCAGGTCCTGAACACTGAAGATCTCATGCACCATGCAGGAACCCGGCCACAGGATCATCTTGCGACCGGTGATTTCTTCGAGATAACGACCCAGATGCTGATCGGGTACGAATAAGATTTCCTTGTCCTTTGGAACGCGGTCAATAATCTCCCGGGCATTCCCGCTGGTCACAATCCAGTCGCACAGGCTTTTGACAGCGGCGGAGGTATTGATATAGGCGACCGTCTGAAAGTCCCGACCCTGTGAACGCAGTTGTTGCTGAAATGCGGCCAGTTGTTCCGGAGGACAACTGTCCGCGAGCGACCAGCCTGCCAGCAGGTCAGGCATGAGCACACGTTTTTTCGGATTCATGATCTTCGCAGATTCGCCCATAAAGTGGACACCGGCGAAGACAATCGTTGATGTGGTAACGCGGGTGGCATCGCGAGCCAGTTTCAGACTGTCTCCCGTGAAGTCCGCGATGTCCTGGATTTCCCCGTCGACATAAAAATGCGCCAGAATCGTGGCATCTTTTTCCTTCTTGAGCGCATCGATTTCGTCCATCAGATCGAGTGGATCTTCTTCGACGACGACTGGTGCGGTGAGTAGCGAAAGAGACATGACATTCATCCTTAAATTCGTTTTCAGGTCCCAAGCGCTGGGACCCCTTCTATTATTGCACTTGCGGGGCAAACTTTCGATCTGATCTTTAGACAAACGACAATTCATCGCAAATTGCCGGAATTTGGCCCGTGGCTGTCCCTCAAGATCCTCTCCAGAGCTTACAGGTCTCACACTGAGTCCCAGATTGAGCAATAAACGGCCATCACATTTTGATTCGAGCCGTTTCTCGATTACCCTCAAGAGTCAATTCTTTAAAAATCCGGCCACATTGGCTGATCCCGTCCGAGTTTTCTCCCTCAATACATGACCGACTCCAAAAACGATTCCGCTGATTTATCCACGATTCCTGTTCGAGTGCTGATCGTCGATGATGACGAAGGACACGCTCAGGCTGTTGCTGATTCGCTTGCGCGGATCAACTGTGACTGCAAGGTTGCGGGATCGGGCGAACGCGGGGCGCAGTTGATTCATTCAGAATCCTGGGATGTCGTCGTCACCGATCTGCGAATGGGTGAAGTGGATGGCCTTGAAATCCTGAGGCTCACCAAGGAAGAGCTTCCGGACGCGGAAGTGATTGTGCTCACGGGACACGGTTCGATCGCCTCCGCCGTGACAGCGATGCAGCACGGTGCTTACACCTATCTCACCAAGCCGCTCGACATTGGCGAACTTCGTTCCGCCGTGGAGAAAGCATCGGCGCGGCTGAGGCTGATTCGCCGCAACGCAGAACTGCGGCAATCGCTGGATGAACGCTTTGGCTTCGAAGGCGTCATTGGCAACAGTCCGCAGATGCACAGCATTCTCGACATCCTGAAGAGCGTCGCTCCTACCGACAGCACAGTTTTGATCCACGGGGAAAACGGGACGGGTAAAGAACTGGTTGCTCGCGCGCTGCATCAGAACAGTCCTCGCAAGAACAAACCGTTCGTGCCGCTCAACATCTCCGCGTTGCCGGACAGCATCCTGGAAAGTGAACTGTTCGGCCACGAAGCAGGTGCGTTTACCGGCGCCATGGGGCGACGTATCGGAAAGTTTGAGCACGCCAACGGAGGCACGCTGTTCCTTGACGAAGTCGGCGAAATGCCGATGGACACGCAGGTCAAACTGCTGCGTGTGCTGGAAGAACGCAAGATCACGCGTCTGGGGGCCAACGACGAGCTGCCGATCAACGTGCGTCTGGTTGCGGCCACGAACGCGGATTTGCAGAAGTTTGTGCAGGACGGAAAATTTCGGGAAGACCTGTACTATCGAATCAACGTCGTCTCGATCAACCTGCCACCGCTGCGAGACCGTTCAGGCGATATTCCACTGCTGATGGAACACTTTCTACGCGACCTGACGAAACGTACGGGGCGTGACGCTCAGGGATTTTCCCGCGCGGCACGAAAGGCATTGCTGGCGTATCACTGGCCGGGCAACATTCGACAGCTGCGAAATACGATCGAACGCATGCTGGTTCTGGACAACGACGGCGTGCTCGACATCGACGGCCTGCCGCCGGAAATCGCCGTGCTGGTCAAAGATCAGCTGCCCGACTCTGACGACGAAATGCCGTCTGGTGTCGATGGGCTGATCGGCCGGCCCATGACAGAAGTCGAAAAATACTACATCCAGCGAGCCCTCGATCTGACCGACGGAAACCGCGAAGAAGCCTCAAGAATGCTGGAAATCGGCGAACGGACGCTTTATCGTAAGATTAAAGAGTACGAACTGCGCAAGTAGGGTCTGGCGTTTCAGACGCTGATGCGCTCGGTCATCAACTTTCTGAGCATCCCTGCGGACCTGCTC
>JANOUN010001035.1:0-2546 GCA_031416875.1 Planctomycetota bacterium
TTTCTGTTTCAGGCATTTGTGCTGGGACTGCTGGCACTCCTGCCCGGAACGATTGTCGGAGTTTTTGTGGCATTTTTGATCACCATTTCATTTCGCGGTGTCGCGGACAACGGTGTCGCGTTTGCCGTTGATCCGATGCTGCTAGGGTGTTACCTGTTCGGTGGCTTACTGCTCTGCCTCATGGCAGCCACACTCCCCGCGATTCGCGCCGGTCGCCTGAAACCACTGGAAGCGATTCATGAGGAATGAGACGCTTTCCGTTCCAAACAATGGTTCAACGACAAATGAAGTGCGCCGTGGTGAATTCTGTCCAACCAAATTGCAGGTACGTAAGCCTGAAAGGCTTCTGGAATACAGCCTGGGGCAAGTGAAGTCGCTCCCGCGACAAACGCCGCCCCAGGTCAGGATTCATGGCGTGTTTGTACCCTGAAAGGGTTTCAGAATCGCGATTCCCCTGCCCTTTCAGGGCGTTTCTGATCACGATGCCGATTTCCTGGGCCGTTGGCCCAGGCTGGATTCCGTCGCCCCTTCAGGACGAACCCCAGAACGATTCCACAGGCTCGCGCCTGTGGCTACAGCCTGTCGCCACTCTGTGGCCGAAAGAAAACCGGACTCACACGGATCGTTCCCTGTTGATGCCGCCTGCCGCATTGGTTCGGCTCGACTGGATGCGATCATCGCCGTAAAGTGTTTGATTCCTAACAGTTGTGATTTTTAGCCTCCGCTCGGCGACTTGCTTCCGATCGGAAGCCGTTGGATTCCGGCTGGAATCCGTTCGCGTCCGCCTGGAATCTTGTCGCTTTCGGTGGAATCCGGTCCGTTCCGGCCGGAATCCATCGTCTTCCGCGCGATCGGTCGCGAGTTTCCGCCCGGAATTTGCTGCGTTCCGGCCGGAATCCGCTGGCTGCAGCTTGGAATCTCGCGCGTTCCGGGCGGAATCCACTGGCTTCGGGCCGGGATTTGGCAACTTCGGATTGGAACGGTGAAACTCTGGTGGCAGGGCGAACCAGGCACATTGAACGGGGCAGATCCGGCGGGCATTCACACAACGGGCAACCATGGTCGGTCGCAGGTCGCGGCGGGCCGCGAAGTCCATTCCGGCGGAATGGACCTACAGGAATCGCAGCCTCCGCCTCGCTGTGGCTGAAACACAAACAGAGCTCATCCGCGACCAGAAACGACGTGGTCCATGGTCCGCTTTTTTTGTTCAACAGCGTTTGTCCCGCCAGGGACACCCGACAATAGCCCACCGTTTTAACGGTGGGTTTGCGTCAGATTGAACCCGAAAGTCCCGTCAGGGACGAAAGATGTTCCCGCCAGCAACGACGATCACAAACGGATTTCAGCGAACCAGGCCTCCAATGGCGTGGACTTAAAGAATATGTTCGGCGAGCGGGGTACGTAAGTGCCCTGATTTGCCTTGTTTGACCGGCACGCATCAGGGGATTGACATCCCCCGCTCGCCTAAGCCCACGTCATTGCACCAAGACAAATATCTGCCGTCCATGTCGGGACTCTCCGGATTGCTGGCATCACATCCCACCGTTGAAACGGTGGGCTATTATCAACCGTCCCTGCCGGGACGAGTCACAATTTCTCAGCCTGTTCATGGAGCCGCCGGTGCGACGGAGGTGGCCAGGCTGGTTGCTGCTTCCAGCTTCGCGTCGGCGTCGGGTGAAGCAACCAGCTTCATGCGTCGCATAAATCCGAGGTAGGCATCGAACAGTCGGGTGTCGGGCAGCGGGCAGCTCACGGTCGAATCGAGAAGGGCCTCCTGAGCGCGCTGGGAGTCGAAACGCGGATGGACAGCATGAGAATCGTCGTCTCCCAGGGCGCGCGGGCCCAGCACATCGGTCAGCATTCGGATGTCGCCGATGCCCAGTTCGTTACCCATCTTGAGCAGCCGATCACGCCACTCGTCATAGGAGACCATTTCCAGTCCGAGATTGGACTGCCGCATCCATTCATTCAGTGCGCTCGTCCGCATCGGGATCGGGTTTGTCAGGTGAAAGTCGCGGTTGACTGATTTCGGCTGGAACGACAGTTCTATCAGGGCCTTCGCCACATAATCGACCGGCGTAACATCGATTTCGACATCACGCATTGGTGCCGCTCCCAGTCGCAGGCAGATGATCACGAGCGTGTGCAGCAGGTCGTTCGTATTGGACGCGCCGGTGATGCTGTCGCCGGTGATGTGGCCTGGTCGGTACATCGTCACGGGAATCCCGCGCTGGCGTGCTTCCTGAACCAGTTTCTCACCGACCCATTTTGTCTGCGTCTAGCCGTACAACTGCTTCTCGAACGGTTGAATCGGATCTTCTTCGGTCACGAGCTGACCTCGATTGTCAGCCGCTGTGTGAACGGCAAATGTGGAAACCAGATGTACGGGTTTCGATCGCGTGGCGACCGCGAGTTTGAGCGATTCAATGACGCCACCGACGTTGGTTGCCCGCAGCGATGCATACGACAATGCGAGATTGAAGTCGGCCCCGTTGTGGTAGATCACGTCAATTTCAGCCGCAAGTTGCTGGTAGGATTCATCCGAC
>JANOUN010001036.1:0-1605 GCA_031416875.1 Planctomycetota bacterium
TTGTAAAGAGCTTTGTTGAGCATTCGAAAGAGCATCCTGGTGGAACGATGGCGTTCACGATCGATGCGACAGCCTGGTCGGAAGACAACCGGAATCTTCCGATCGGCGTGTTTGATTCCGGCATCGGTGGACTGACTGTTCAGGAAGCGATCCTGTCACTCGACGTATTCCACAACGACAACTATTCGTCGGGGCCTGATGGTCGGAAGGATTTTGAACACGAACGGTTTCTCTACTTCGGCGACCAGGCGAACATGCCGTACGGAAATTATCCGTCCGCCGGACGACAGGATTTTCTGAAGGAACTGATTCTGAAGGACGCTGCATTTCTGCTGGGACGACGTTATTGGCCAAAGGCCTATCCAAACGCGATCGGTCGTACAACAGGACTCGCCGGGAAACGATTCCCCGAAGTCGTGCAACAGGGATCTGTCGGCCTTGCAGGGGCGATTGAAGGCGATCCTGCATTTATCAGCTCCAACGATTCGGAGAATGCGGCGTCTCAAGCCTATCTTGGGCCATCTGCAGCCAACAAAGCGGCTGCGCTGGACATGGGGGCACTGGAGATTTATGGATTCGATCCGGCCGGGATGCTTGGTGATCAGCAAGTCCCCGAGTCACTGCGATTGAATTCGGTGGCCAACTACGTTCGCTATGACGTGGCCACACTGGTCAGGAATCACAAGGCCTCAGGCAGGACGACCGCCATTGACACGGTGGTGCTGGGATGTACTCACTTCCCGCTTGTGAAGCAGGAGATTCTGAATGCCTTTGCCGTGTTGCGCGCCTGCGAACATCACGGCGAGCGACCATTTGAATCCCTGATTGCGGAATCGATCACTGTCGTGAATCCAGCAGAGATGACCGCCAAGGAATTGTTTCGTGAGATGGCTCGACGAAAACTGTTTCGCGTTCCTGTCACGGGTGAGGCGGCAGCGAAAGATCGGTTTTTTTTGTCGATTGCCAATCCTGGATGTGCTGAGGCAAAGCGAAATGCGGATGGATCTCTCGATCGTGACTACAAGTACGGACGACAACAGGGTCAGTTAGAAATTGAAGACACCATCTGCGTCCCGATGGAGATTTCGCTGTTGCCTGCATCCAGTATCAATCTGATCCGGTCTCGGCTCCCGGAAGTCTGGGCGCGACTGAATGCGGCAGATTCATTGGCGCCGTAATCCAGTTTATACTCCGCGCGGCCATGAGTGAGACAATTGGCATAGGGGTAGGGAGGGCTGAATGATTTCAGCTCCCCCTCCCTCCTAACCGTGGGGGCGGTTTTCCCGCACACGGCTCTCCGGTTAGTAGTTGCCAGAAACGGATTGAGCGAAACGAAAGTGGGCCGCGCGCAGACTATAGATCTTGTCCCCGCGAAACGAGTAGCCCGGAAATGCACAGCTTTCAACTCGACTGTCGACGATCTTCGTCTTCGTCGGATGCAGAGTCCAACCGGACTGTGCCACCCACGGTGTGATCATTTGCAATGCGGCCTCGGCCTCAGATTGTGTGCGGCACAGAACGACAAAGTCGTCCGCGTATCGCACCATTTCGAAACCGTGGTCCGACATCTGGTGATCCAGCGGGTTGAGATACAGGTTCGACAAC
>JANOUN010001037.1:0-8174 GCA_031416875.1 Planctomycetota bacterium
CGATTGTCAAAGTAGGTCCTTTCTGCCGGAAAGGACTGTGTTTGGTAGGTCCTTTCTGCCGGAAAGGACTGTGTTTGGTAGGTCCTTTCTGCCGGAAAGGACTTTCGCCGCAAGGCGAACCGCTGTGGGACGCACATCCGCTCCACGTCGCCGCGTGGCCTTTCTTTCCACCTCGTCTGGTTGCCGGTCGCGGCAAGCCGCGAAGTCCTCCTCGGCAAGGAGGACCTACCGAAATCCGCGACTGCACCCTGCGCCGTCTGTGGCGTGGTCCTGGTTGCTTGACGGTGCGGCAGGGGCAGACTAATCTGCCTGTTCCCACCTTCTCCAAACCCGCCGTATCAACACCAGAGACCTGTTATGCCACGGTTAACAGACGTATCCTCCACGGGAAGAATTGATGAGCAGGATCTCAAAGCAGCAGAGCAGCTGACGGAGGTCTATGGCAAGCTGCGGCAGGAACTCAGCCGCACAATCATCGGACAGTCAGAGGTCCTGAAGCAGGTGCTGATTGCCCTGTTCTGTCAGGGGCACTGCGTGCTGGAAGGTGTGCCAGGTGTCGCCAAGACGCTGATGATTTCGAGTATTGCTGACTTGTTTTCACTCAAGTTCAGCCGCATTCAGTTTACACCCGATCTGATGCCGTCTGATATCACCGGTACGGAAATCCTTGACGAAGAAGAAGGCACCGGACGCCGACGGATGCGATTCGTCAAAGGCCCGATCTTCGGTAACATTGTGCTCGCGGACGAAATCAATCGAACGCCTCCCAAGACACAGGCCGCATTGCTCCAGGCCATGCAGGAATTCAAAGTCACAACAGCCGGTCAGGACTTTCCGCTTGAAAAGCCTTTTCTGGTGCTGGGAACGCAGAATCCGATTGAGCAGGAAGGCACGTATCCGCTTCCGGAAGCACAGCTTGACCGCTTTATGTTTAAGATTCACGTCAAGTATCCGTCGTTTGAAGAAGAACTAAGGATTGCCGAAGCCACGACTGCAGAAGGCCTCCCAAAGCTGCAGGCGCTGCTTGATCGGGAGGACATCCTGCATCTGCAGAAGATTGTCAGGAAAGTCCTGATCGGACGATCGACTTCGGCCTATGCCGTGCGGTTGGTACGAGCGACGCGGCCAAATGAACCGGATGCTCCGGATTTTGTGAAAAAGTACCTCACCTGGGGCGCGGGTCCTCGTGCCTGCCAGTCCATCCTGCTCGGGGCCAAGGCAAATGCGCTGCTGGATGGACGTGTCAACGTGTCCAGCGAGGACATTCGCTATGTGATCTATCCGGTGCTGCGGCATCGGCTGGTGACTAGTTTCTCTGCAGAGAGTGACGGTCTGACAACGGATGATCTCATCCGCAAATTGGTGGACGTGATTCGCGAAGAGTAGCGTTCTCAGGCCGTTGGAGTCCGCATCGATGCCACTAAAATTCCTCGACCCGCCGGGACTGTCGCGCATTGGCAATATGGAACTTGTTGCCAAGCAGGTCGTGGAGGGTTTCTTAACCGGGCGTCACCGCAGTCCATATCACGGATTCTCCGTTGAATATCTCGATCATCGGCCCTACACACCGGGCGACGACATGCGGGCGATGGACTGGAAGATGCTGGCCCGCAGCGACAAATATCAAGTCAAGTTGTTCGAAGATGAAACCAACCTGCGCGCGTACATTCTGCTCGACTGCTCGGAATCAATGACATTCAAAAGCGGCGAGATCGATAAGCTGACCTACGGCAGTTATCTGGCCGCGGCACTGACGTATCTGCTGATTCGTCAAAACGACGCGGTCGGGCTCATGCTGTTCGATACAAAAATCCGCTCATACATTCCGCCGAAAGCGCATCCGTCACAATTTCGACGGGTCCTGCAGTCTCTTGATGATGTGAAACCCGGTGGCGAGACAGATGTTGGATCCGTGCTGCACGAAGCCGCCGAGCGAATCAAACGGCGAGGTTTGATCATTCTGATCAGTGACCTGATCGACAAAGAAGAGCACATTGCCAACGGCCTGCAGCATTTTCGGCACAACAACCATGAAGTCATGGTGATGCATACGATGGACGATGCCGAGTTGAATTTCCCTTACGATCGAATCACCAGATTCAAGGATATGGAAGGTGCGGGAAAGGTTGTGGCGAACCCCAAGAGTCTCCGCAAGCGTTATCTGGAACGGATCAAAGCATTTACCGACAAAATCAAGGCCGATTGTTTCGAGCGAAAGATCGGTTACAGCCTCGCCCCAACGACGGAACCGTATGATCGCTTTCTGGCAGCGTATCTTGACAAACGATCTCGTATCGGATGAGTTATGAACTTTCTGCACTTCGGAATGCTGCCGTATTTCTTACCGCTGGTGGCGATTCCGATCCTGCTGCATCTGCTCACACTTCACCGGCTGAAGACCGTTGAACTCAGCACGTTTCGTTTTTTGTTTGACAGTTATGTACAACAGCGTCGGCGGATGAAATTTCTCGAAGCGCTCATTGCGTTTCTCCGCACGTTGTTCATTTTACTGCTGGTGCTGTCGATCGCGAGGCCGGTTGTCAGACACTGGAGTTCGCTCTTTGGTGGCAGCAAGAGCGGTCGCGATATAGTACTGTTGCTGGATGGTTCGGCCAGTATGAATGCCGTGACAGAGGGGATCACCGCGTTCGAACGCTCAAAGCGCACAGCCCTGACGGTCGTCGATCGGTTAGCGGCTGATGATCGAGTGACCCTGATCACCGTTGGCGCGAAGCCTCACGAAGTCTGCAATCGCTTTTCGTCCGATGCCGAAGCAATCCGCAATGAGATTCAGAATCTCAAATCGACGCCCTCGCGTGGAAATCTGTTTGCCGCGTTTTCGCAGGTGTTCGGTCCGGAAGCACGTAAACTGTCGCATCCGGTGGTTTATCTCTTCACAGACCTCCAAACCGGCGGATGGAGCGAGTTTCAGGACGGGCACAGCGAGAATCTGATTCCACCGGAAACCGAACTTTACGTCATCAACGCTGGTTCTAACCAGGAACTTCCGAACATGGCTGTCGTCGGCGACGCTCCCGCTGATCAGCGAGCGATTGCCGGTCTGCCGATCAGACTGCGTCCGCGTGTCACCAATTTTTCTGAATCAGATACGCGTGACATTCCCGTCAGCATCTTTCTCGACGACAAAGAGATTGCCCGTAAGATGCTGACCGTAAAACCGGGCGAGTCGGGCGAGGTTGAATTGATCTTCACTCCAACTCAGGCTGGTGTTGTCCGGGGCCGATTTGAGATTCCTTCGGATCGTTTCGCGGGTGATGATCGATTCCTGTTCACCATGAATGTCGCGCCCCAGATAAACGTTTTGCTGGTCAATGGAAATCCGGCGATTGAGCCGCTCGAAAATGAAGGTCTCTACCTTCGCACCGCGATGGTTGCGACTGAAACTGAACCAGGCGACGAGTCGGGTGCTGACCAGTCTGCGAATCCTGGTGGCGCGAAGCCTGATACCACACGAACAGACAACAAGCTCGCGGAGGAACGGCAGTTTGTGCGATCACTGGCCATCGAGGAAATCGCCGAAAGCAGCGTCAACGCAGAGACGCTCAGCCGAACCGACGTTGTGATTCTGGCCAATTGCGGCGCGTTGGACCAGAACCATTTCAAACTTTTGCGGCAGTTCGTGGCCGAAGGCGGAGGCATCTTGATACTTCCCGGTGACCGGGTGAATCAGGATGTTTACAACAAGCAGTTTTTTCCGTCGCCCGAAATTCCGGAGCAGGCATTTGTTGCAGCGGAATTCGCTGCCGCAGTTGGAGATCCGAACATTGGCGATGCGTTTCAGAAATTCGGTGCCATTGATTTCGCACACCCTGTTTTTGCGATCTTCGCCGACAGCGATCAGCGTTACCTGACGAAAGTCAGCGTTTATCGGAGATTTCCCATCACGCTGCCGGAAGCGGGCGGAAACTCATGGCCGTTGATGCAGTTTGAAGATGGCTCAGCAGCACTTCTTGAGAGTGTGTATGGAAATGGAAGAATTCTGGTCAGTGCATTTCCAATGAACACCAAATGGTCCAGTCTGCCAATGAAGCCGGAGTTCGTGCCGCTGGTGCTCAGGATGATCAGTCACGTCAAACGGCGCGCAGATTTGGATGGCCCGGCGGTTGTGGCGGCAGACGGAAATGCGGAGTTCGTGGTGTCTCAGCACTGGGCACCGGCTTCCGGGAAAGTCACCGACATTGCGGGGCGTGTGACGCCGGTGAAATTTCAGCGTTCGAATTCGCAGCTTGTGGGAGCCTTCGACAGGACGGTGGAGCAGGGTTTCTATGATCTGGAAGTTAAGGGCGGCCGAGCAGAGCATCCGGAACACGGGACCCTCAGTTTTGCCGTAAATATCGACGCCGGCGAATCCAACTTCGCGCGACTGACTCATCCACAGATTGTAGGAATGTTTCCTGATGCAAAAGTCACGTCGGTGGACGCTTCGGGCGAAGCACAGCTGCTGTACGGCAGTGTCGGAGATGAACGCGAGATCTGGCGATCATTGATCTGGCTGACATTTGTCATCATTGGTGTCGAGTTTCTGTTGTCAACGCTCGGTGGCCACGCTGCCGACGGTGAACAGCAATCAACCGGTCAACAGCTGCGCAACTTTGTCCGCGGTCGTTGGGTTGGACGAATGACGGGTTCAGATTTTAATGAGCTGGCAGAAAGTCGAACGAATCAGACGAAGGCGTGAGGCGTTCCCTGCTAGCGGGGTGTTGATTTAAGGTGGGATAAGCTTCCAGCTTGTCAGGTTTCTCAAGAAGCAGTGAGTTTTCATACAGCGAAGGCAAGCTGGAAGCTTACCCCACGTAGAATGCAGATTAAATCAACACCCCGCTTGCGCATGGCAGGAGTGAGGGGCATTGAGGCCGGGGCCAGGTTTATGTAGCCGGATTCGTAAGAATTCGGAGGAGCCCCGTTGGTCCGAAGTCTTGCGACTTCGGCTGCGAAAGAATTGTGGAAACGGGCTGAAATGGTTGCGTTGGAGGATGAATCATGTCAAGTGGTGACGTACTGACTCAAAACGACCAGAGCATTTCGACACTCTCCGGGAAACTTGAACGCCTGATTCAGACCACGCGTCGCTTGTTGCGTTCCACATGGGTGGCGATCGGTCTGGGAGTTTCAGTCGGACTGTTTCTGACGACACTCGTGATCGTGACCATGCTGGACCTTGCTGTCCCGCTTTGGCCTGCATTCCGATTCGTGGGCCTGATGGCGATTGCAGTTCCGACAATATGGGCCTGCGTGGTCGGTGTTGCCCGTCCCTTGTTCCGAAGACTGACGCAGGTCACCATCGCTCGTCGCATTGAGCAGGAACTGCCGGGCATTCACAACAGACTTGTGAGCTGTGTGGATCTATCCAACAACGGAAATCAACGGCATTCGCAGGCGTTCTACCATCGTTTGATCCATGAAGCCTGGGAGCGTGTTCGTGACTTTCATCCAAAGCGTGTCCTTGACCTGATCACACTCCGCCGCTCGAGCGCGTTCGCCGGGCTGGCAATTCTTGCCTTCCTTGCAGCGTTCTTCGTGTTCCCCGATCGGCTGCCAACAGCAATGGCACGCATCTTTCAGCCATTCGCCGACATTCCGCCCGCGTCAGGTGTTTTATACGACGTGTTGATTGGCGATCAGACGGTACCAGGTGACTGTGATGTCCTGCGTGGCGAAGACATTGATTTCAAAGTCGTGCTGCTTCAGGGTGAAGTGGATCCGCCAGGAGGAAGCGATCCGCTGCGACTGGAGATCCACACGATCGACCATGAAGGGGTTTACAAGGAGCTGCGTTACAACTTTCCGGAGCTGGAAGGTGAAAGGACGTACTTCAAACTCACCGGTTTACAGGACGACTTCTCGTATCGCGTTTACGGCGGGGGGACATGGAGCAGGAAATATGTCGTCACGATGCTTGATCGACCACGAATCGTCGGACTGCAGACAGCGCTGCACTATCCGACTTACATGCGGGTCTCTGAACCGCGACTTGGGCCGCCGCAATCTGCAGACGTCACCGGTCCTGTTGACAGTACGGTCGAGATCACCGTCGATGTCGAAGGTGACGCTTCTGAGGGAGAAATTGAACTCCTCGAACGGCGCAAGCGACTCATCGATGTGCTTGATCGGTCGGAGCGGGTATGGTTCACGGACCAAATGCCAGCCGGCGCAGCGGGGCACGGCAACTGGACATGGGATGAAGTGCAGCTCGGACAAAAGAGTCACACGGACTCGGCTGCCGCAGGTGCGCACGCACACGGATTTGAGAATGCTCCGGTGGGTTTTGAATTGCTGCCGGGCGAGAACCTGTATGCGGATGTGTATCTGCCAGCCGATCAGGTGCCCGAAACCATCATGTTGAAGTTTCATGACGGGAAGAATTGGGAACATCGAGCGTACTGGGGAGCTGACAAAATCGGCGAAGGTCAGCCGGATACGCCAAGCCGTCTGCACGTCGGTGATTTGCCGTCTGCGGGCAAGCGTATTCGCCTGGAAGTCCCCGCGAGCGATCTCGGTCTTGATGGCGGAAAAATTCACGGCGTGAGCTTTGCTGTCTTTGGCGGACAGGCAATCTGGGGAGCAACGGGCTCATTGCCACCCGCTCACAAGCAAGTTACGGAACTCGCTGTGAACGAAGCGTTTTTGATGCGAGAGACTCAGCCACGAGACATCGATTTGGGGCGACCTGCGAAGTGGTCCGGAAAATTTCCGTTGCTGCGTGACGGATTCTATCGCGTCGTCCTGCGGAACAGTCTCAAGTATCCCAATCAGCAGATGAACGAAGGAAAGCTGAGGGCGATTCCCGATCTGCCCCCGCAGGTTGTTATCGAGCGGCCAGTTCAGGACCTGATCGTCAGCGAGCCGATTCGCGTGCCGATTTTCATCTCTGCCTACGACGATTTTGGAATTGACGAGATCACGCTTTCGCTGCAACTGCCGGATGCTGGCGGATTCCGGGGACGTCCAGTCCGAAAATATGAAAAGCCACAGCAGAGCGAGAACGCGGTGGTCATGCTGGATCTGGAGAAAGAAGGACTGAAGCTCGATCAGGTTCTGCGTTATCGGGTAGAGGTGCGCGACGCCAAAGGCCAGAGTGCCACAACTTTGGATTACACGATTAAGATTGCCAAAGACAACAATGCCGCCGATCAGCAGTTCACACAATATCAGGACAAGACGGAGACACTTCAGGACAAGTTTGAACAGCTGGTTCAGGAACAGGCCAAAGTTGAGGTGATCGCCGACGAACTGGAGGCGAAGTACGGAAACCTGACAGACAAGATCGAGCAAGCCACGGCCGAAGCAGAAGCGAACGCTGATGCCGAAGCCAGGAACAATCCAGCTCAGCCAGCGGCACCGCCGAAACCAATTGAACTGAATGAAACAGAGAAGCAGCAATTGCAGGAGTTGAAGCAGGAACTGGCAAAGGCCACACCGATCGAAGACCGCGCTTTGCAGCTCGCTCATGAAGTCGCAAATGAAATGAAGCAGGTTGCGGAGCAGTCGGCCAAACTTGACATGCTGGCTCCGGAGATCGCAGAACAACTTCAGGGGGTTCAGGAAGCCTTTCAGGAGCTTGCTCTGCGGCCGATGCAGGAGCTGCGAAACCTGGTGAACGAAGGCACACAAGCCGCGCAGACAGATCCGCAGCTGCCCGAAATTGAAGCGCAAAGCGATCAGGTCATGGAAACGCTGGGAGATCTCGAAGAGCGGATCGCGGCCGTCGCGAAAGCTCAGGAAATCAGTCGCGAAAATGTGGAAGAAGCGGTCGCTCAACTCAAAGAGGATGTTCTGCGACAAAACGCCAGTATCGCCAATCGTGAATTGATGAACCTGCGCGATTCGATCGCGGAAATGCGGAAAGAATTGTCAGAACTGAACGAAACCCAGCAGGAATTGATCGCCGACGCGCAAAAAGATTTGTCCAAACCAGTGTTTGATGCAGTGATGGATGCCCAGGGCGACCTGGACGCGGAGACCCAGCCAGTCCTCGAAGACGCTCAGCAGTTGCTCGCGTCTGAGATGCTCGCCGATGTCCGAGAGCAGGCTGGACGACTCGAATTTGAACCGGCGTTGGCGGATGAGATGCCAGCGGACACTACACCGGAAGCTGCGGACGCGGGCAACGAACAAGTTGGCAGTGAACCAGCGGGCAACGAACCAGCCGGCAA
>JANOUN010001038.1:0-1955 GCA_031416875.1 Planctomycetota bacterium
GATTCGTGGGTACTCGTCGAGCACCCAAAATCCATCAAGGATGCTTTCAAGTGGAACTACAAGCGTTTTGCAATGGCAGCGCTCACTCCGAAAACTATTGCCATTCTTGAAGCTACCGAAGACGGCAAGGTAAAGCTCAAGGCATTTGTTCAAGAAGCCCGGTGGAGTTGCAGCGGCTGGCGGCGGATGGGAAACGCACTGATGCCGCTTCGCTGCGAGTCGGCAGTTTTCAGTCGGCAGTGGTCAGAGAATCGCAAAGGCAAGCGGCCGTGTGAAGAAATCGGACGCAGCTTGTCTGTTGCGGACGTGCAAATGTCGCTCAAATCTCCGCCGATGGCATTCCAATGTGGACCTTTTTCGACGGCGGCGCGCACCGTCAGCGGACTCGGCTCAATACGTGTTTTGAAATTGACGGTCGAAGGAATTGTGTGACGCTCAGTCATCGGCATCATCCGCTGCCAATGCCCGGTTGCGATGAACTGCATCGTCGATGGCGCGGTGGAGAATACCTGCTTTAGCCATGTGGCGATCCTGAATGCTCGGCTCGACGGAGCGAGACGGCGACATTGACGAGCGCCTGCTGCACCGGCAGCAGGCGATCGCTTTGCTTCTGCAGCCACGCCTTTTGTCTTACCCTTTTGTCGTCCCTCGATCCCAAAGTAGCACCCCACGCCGCTCTTTGAATGCGCTGTTCGACTGTGACGCTCAGGCAGACCCTGAAACTGCCGAAGGACAGGCGGCGAGTGTGCCACTCCGAGGCTGTACATTCCATCTGCGGTACAATTCCGTTTCAACGCCGACGCTTACGCACCGTCCGGGCATTTTAGTTTGACCGCCACATCGCTGACGAATTCGAACAGCAGTTCCAGCGACGCATGTGCATCCATGTCGGTCATGCACATCGGCGGGCTGACGCGAATGACACAATTCGCGAGCGGGCCGAGCAGGTGGATTCCGTCATGGTCCGGATGTCCAAGATAGCAGCGTTCCACCACGGCATTGGCGACCTGGTTCGCGTTCAATGTTCCCAGGGGACCACATTCAAGGCCAAACACCATGCCTTCGCCACGCAGGTTGACGATGACGCCGGTTTCCTTCAATCGCCGCAGTCCCTTTCGGAAAATATCATGCAGATGTCGGGTACGTTTCAGAATGTCGGTGCTTTCAAATTCATCCAGTGTTGCCAACACGGCCGCCGATGACAACGGATTCGCGCTCCAGGTGTCCGATGTCGCGCCGTAACCCATCGGATCACACACATCGCGCCGCCCGACAGCGGCACTCACAGGAATTCCGTTGCCAAGGCCCTTGCCAAGACACACAAAATCAGGCTCAATTCCGTACGATTCGAAAGCGTACATGTGCCCGGTGCGTCCAAAGTTCGACTGCACCTCGTCCAGAATAAACAGAACGTCGTGTTCGCGACAGAATGCCTGCAGCAGTTGCAGGTAGGCTGCTGGCGGATGAAAACTACCGCCGCCGCCGAGATACGGCTCGGTGATCAGACAACCGATCGTGCCGTTGCTGGCTGTCCAGACGCGATCCAGTTCTGCTCGATATTCCGCCGGGTGAAATGCCTTTGATGGAGTATCGATGTCGGAACATTCTTCTCGCGGGAAAGAGATAAAATAAACACGCGGATCGCGATCAGGATCCATTTCAGAACCAGTCACAGCGCCACTGAGTCCCTTCTTGCCGTGGAAGCCAAACCGTGTGGCAATAATTCCTTCACGTTTGGGATCGCGCTTCATGCAGGCCCAAAGAGCTTTCTGAACGGCTTCCGATCCTGACGCAGCCCAGATCACGGTGTCCAGACGCTGGCCGCCCGGACAGGCCTGGAGGTTGGCGATCAGACGCTGGCTGGCGCTGGCTTCCAGTGCGGTGATGGCGTTGTATGCGGTGAGTGACACAGCCTGAAAGAAACCGTCCTCGGTGGACGACATCACGGATGGATT
>JANOUN010001039.1:0-2107 GCA_031416875.1 Planctomycetota bacterium
GCGGGGACTCGACTGCATCGTGAGCCTGATCCACATGCTGCGAATTAAATTTCGTGATCAAAGCAGCGGATTCGGGCAAATGCGTGGGGCTGATGTAAACCGTTTCTGATGACGAGTAGTCGTGTTTCAGCGGAAAACAAACGGCAACCGACGCCATGAAAGACATGATCAGCTTTTGATCGTCTTCGTCCAGAGCCTCATCCTTCCAGCACCATTCCTGCAGGTCCTTGAATGTGAATCGTCCTCCCGCCGCCGCGAGTTTCCTGTAGACGGCAGAATTCTGACGGCGGTCCAGTGCTGCATAAACGGTTTTCAGAGCCCATGGCTGATCAATGATCACCCGAGATTCGAACAGCGTCGGATTCCAGTAAAGCCAACCGCTGTGAGTCAGAAACCGCAGCGTTCGCTGCACGCGCCGCTCCGTCAGAAAATCGCCGTCTTGATAATTCTGGCGCAGCCTGTCGTAGTTTGTCCCAGTCACATCGGGTGTGCGGAGTTGCGGTGTGATTGCTTCATGCAGATGATCCTTAAACTGCGGAATTGTGAGTCGCGTGTGAGCTTCGGAATCCGTTTCGTTGAGATCCGCGTCCAGATCCCGTCGAGCATTCGGCAGCCATCGCTCCACCATGTTCTGAGCAATTTCCCAGTACGTCGGAACCACAGTCCCCTGAGTGTCCACGACGGTCAGTACAGACTTCTTCAGCCAGGTCTCCAGTTCCCTTCGTTCGCCCAGATCGAGTTCCGAATCGAGGACAAATAACGGGATGCGGCTGGCATACTCATCACCAATGATCTTTGTCAGCCGGGCCTGCAATTGTGTCTTCAGTGCCGCATTGGCGGCTGAGTTGCCGTGCTGCCAGTGGTTTCCCTGATGGGAACAGACGATTGCGATCTTTGGCCGGTTATGCGGGCATTCCATGTGAATATAATCCAGCCAGTATCTGACGGGATACCACGTATCCTGATATCCATGTTCGACGGGAGCCTCGCCGCCATCCTGGTCCGGGTTCCACAGCACACAGAACACCGAACCCCGGCTGACAAAGATCCGGTGAGTGCTGTGATAGATCTCCTGTCCGCCAAAATCCCACATGTGCAGATTGACTGGGCGGTTCATATGTTGATTGGCCGCTTCAAAATCCGGCCAGTCCCAGAATTGCACTCCGTGCGTTGTCCCGTTGTAGTGACCGCCTTGCTCTTTGTCCGCTCTGTTAAAATGCGGGTTCAGATTCAGAGCCAGCTTGGTTTTCCCAGACTTGCCGTTGCCCAGCAGCAACAATTTGCAGCGACGTACTGTCCCGTGACCGACAAGATCCACTTCGTCCTGGTATTCTCGGGTGTCCAGAGCGACGTTTGTTTCGGCAGTAGCACCATGCTCCGAAGCCGGTGGCTCCAGGACCGCTGATCCATACAGAAACAAGGTCCGCGGCTTTAGTTCGTCTGCTTTGTCTTTCGTCGGCTCAGCCTTCGGGAACTTCGGCAGTCTGGTCAGAGACACTGTCTGTGTCAGGTCGAGATAGTCCATACTTTCAGGCAAGTCCTGGAACGTCCAGTGTTCGGCTTCTCCAAGGCGGGTTGCACGGCCGAGCCCCAGGCGTCGGAGGGTAAGCGGCAGCGGATCAGGAAGACTGACCAGTGCTGTGCAGTCATTCAGGTCCAGGCGATCCAGCTGACACGGCAACTGAGCGGGCAACAGTGTCACCTGCGTGCATCGCGACAGATCCAGTCGCTGCAAATTCGGCGCATGGGAAACCAATTGGTTGATCCATGCCGCGTCAATCGCCGCGCAGCCTGCCAGACTGAGCTCGACAAGACGGGGATACTGCCTGCCATCCAGAGAAGGGACCTGATTCAGCTTTGGGCAATCTTCCAAAATGAGCGTCGTCAATGTCACTGGCAAGGTATCAATGGTTTTCAGATCAGCCGACTTTCGAATTTCTAACACCTGCTGTTTCGTGGAAAGCCCAGGAACATTCTCCAGCCCGCTGGTGCTCCAAAGGAACAGATGCGTGAGATGCTTGAAGTCCGCCTCAAAAAGAGGAAGAGACGGAACCTCAATGACCGCCGCAGAAGCGTTCGTCGGCGATTCACCAATAATAATCTTCCG
>JANOUN010001040.1:0-3605 GCA_031416875.1 Planctomycetota bacterium
TCCGCCGCTGATCAGCGGCGGCCCCATTGAAGAAAAATTGGAAATCTGAGATTTGAAATGCACGAAGTGCGGGCGGGTCCGCTGCTGATCAGCGGCGCCCCAAATGAAGCCTGCATTTCAAATCTCCGATTTCAAATATCAAATTGTTTCCGCCGCTGATCAGCGGCGGAAACAGCTCGATGTTTATTCCGAAGTCGGCTTGGCGCGGAGTTCTGATTCCGTTGACGGGACAGTCAGTTCCAACAACATTCCGGGCAGGAAAATCGGCGGCAATTCATCAAGAGTTCGTTCATCCAGTTGCACGAACTGCAGGCGTTCCTTTTGCGCAAGCATTTCGATTCTGCGAATGGCACTGACGCAGCCGTAGGCCAGCCACATTCGTCCTCCCGGCCTCAATCGATTGCGAGCTCCGGTGACCAACGAATCAAGCAGCAGGAAATCGGGGTCATAGAGTGCGAACTCTTCGACACTCTTCGGTTTGTTATTCTCCCACGGCGGATTCGAAATGATAAAATCGAAACGTTCATCAGGTTGAATCACCGACCATGCGCCTGGATTGCGACGCGGAACAAGTCTCGCGTCCAGGCGATCGTCGTCATAGTTGGCAGCGTTGAATCGAACGTTATGGACGGCTTTCGGATTCAAGTCCGTGGCAACAACGCGGGCGGCTCCGGCCTGAAGGCAACACAACGACACCAGGCCGGATCCCGTACCAATTTCCAGCACGTGGCTCCCTTTGATGGCTGGCGTGCTGAGAATCCGCTTTCGCAGACTGTCAGTGTCGGCGGGTTCCCAGAACACGGTCTCCATAATTGCCACGTCGTGCAGCAACGGTGGTACTGCTTCCCAACGCACGATGCCGGGCAGTGAAGGTGTTGCACCGGGAGGCGTCCCGATCGAATTGGATGCTGATTCATCGACAATCGATTTGGGTGAGGCGGAAAGTTCTGATGGCCTTGCTTGCGGCAATGTCGGCCTCGAACAGCCAGCGATCAGCATTGCGATCACAATGAAGCCTGAGAAGCCATCGGGGAATGGCGTAAAGAATTGTTCCCACAAGAATAATGGGTGTCTCAGGCAGTATGACTTCATCTCAATGATCACACCTATCGTATAGTGGGCCGGCTGCTGACAAGCAACGCCGGCCCCCCTTTGTCGACTGTCATCACTCACCGATGCAATACAGAACTTCCTGCCGTCGTCCATCGACGTCGTGCGCGACTCGTTGGTAGATTCGGCCACCGCAAATGGCTGGCGTTGCGAACACGCTGTTGCCCAATTGATTGGTGGCGACAATTTCGAGTTTCTCCGTGGACGCCTTGAACACAAAGGTCTGGCCCTCTTCATTGGCAGCGTAAATCAGGTCTCCCATCAGCACGGGCGAACTGCTGAAAGTCCCGCTCAAGCGCCCCTTCCAGACTTCTTTCCCCGTGTCGCTTTTCCAGCACATTGCGATTCCGGCATCCATCACAGCAAACAGGTAACCATCGCGAGTCAGGAGCGACGGGACATAACTTCGAGTGGGATTTTCCCAGACGATTTTTCCCGATCCATCTGCGGCGACGGCTGACACATGGTTCTTCGGATACCCGCCGCTTGTGAATATTCGGTGACCGTCTGTCACAGGGGTGGTCACACATTCGGTCGTCGAACCTTCGACTTCCCAGAATGTCTCGCCAGTGGCCGGATTCAAACTGGTGACCAGATCACACCCAATCAGGAAGAGCTGGTCCTTTCCTTCAACATTGAAGATCACCGGCGACGAGTAGTTTGGTTTCGCTGGTCGAGTCTTTTGCCAGACGATGTCACCCGTTGCGCGGTTCATCGCCACGATCGCTCCGCCGCCTTTGTTGTCCGAAACGCCGATCACCAGATCCTGATACAACAACGGTGACGATCCGAATCCCTGATGATTGATGTATGCGGACAGTTTCGTCTGCCAAAGTTTCTTTCCCTGCCGATCAAGCGCCGTCATGTAGACCGAATCGCCATTCAGAAAATTGACAAAGAACCGATCGCCGTCGCATGCTGCCGCAGCAGAAGCCATGGATGACTTTTCATTGTTTTTGACGTCCAGCCCTTTTTCATGGACGACGGTTTCCCACAGCGGTTTGCCGGTCTTGCGATCGAAACACAGGACCGTCTGCACGTTGCGATCAATGTCCGCTGCCGTGACAACGACCTGGTCACCCACGACGATCGGAGATCCATGGCTGCGACCTGGCAAATTGGCCTTCCAGACAATATTTTGAGAATCGCTCCAGTTCAGCGGCGGATGCTGATCCGGGTTTGCGATTCCGTCATGCGTGGCCCCGCGCCACCACGGCCAGTCCCGCGACAGGTCAATATGAATCGCAGAGGGATGCACACCGGTCGCGGAAGCTTCGTTGTCGCTGGCTGCAGCGTGTGTGTTGAATCCTGCCAGAAGTATTATCGCGGCAGCTATCAGAGCATGTCGTGTCAGGAGACAGCGACACACTGGAACGCAGATGGTCATGGAGCAAACTTTCAAAAGGTTGGAGTTTCGTGGAGGAACGGTCCTGATCGCGACTTCAGTTCGATGACGCATGCCATCATTTTGACACGAGCCAAGTCTGCCCGATGTTCTCAATGCGACGATAATCATGCATATCGCAAAGCAAACGGTTCGCAGCGGTTTTGGCACAGCGTTCGCATTTCTTGTTTTCCAGAGTTCGAGTTACTCGGTGTGGAATCGAGACGACAGCGAACATCGACATCGTCGCCAATCGACGTGTCATCGTCAATTTAAGAACCGATACCAAGGGAATGAATTACCATGAAGACTTTGAAACTCTTTTCTGCCGTGTGTGTTGCCATCCTGTTTGCCGCCCCAGTGTCGGTGCAGGCTCAGGACTCTCGATCACCCTACGGGGCGTCCCGAACGAATGCTGGCCCGTCTCGATCGTTTCTGGGCCTTCCCATTCCGCAGCAGTGGACTGGAAATCGCCCCGCAGTGACGAATCAATATTCCGGAAACGGAGCATCCCGCAGCAACAGCGACAACAGTCAGTTTTCCCGTGAATTTGCGAATGGGCAGTGTGCCACCGGTAACTGCCTGAGCCCTCGAAACGCGACTGCCAACTATGCGACGGACAACTGTGCAAACGGAACCTGCCGCAACTGCAATTGTCCTGATGGTGCTTGTGCGAGTGGTCTGTGTGCCAGCGGACAATGTGCGACTTGTGCTAACGGACAATGTGCAGGTTGTGCCAACGGACAATGTGCAGGTTGTGCGAATGGCCAGTGTGCCAACGGGCAGAGCGTTCGTGGAAACTGCCCAGGCGGACGTTGCCCGGTCAATCAAAACTCGAATGTTCGCTACAATTCCGGCCCGAATTACGGAGCACAGGGAGACTGGTCGCCTCGCACAACGCGGTCAAATTCTGCTGATCCGTTTCGTCGGGCGGAATACCAGAATGACAATGACAACTGGACTCAGCGTCCCGCCCTGCGAAATCCTGTGAATGATCTCTACCCATCACGCTACAACCAGAGCGATCTTGAACTGCGACGCCCCTACTTCAACAACCAGTCGGGTGAACTGAATGATTCTCGGTCCGGTGACAGTTCGTCCGCAGCACGCG
>JANOUN010001041.1:0-1606 GCA_031416875.1 Planctomycetota bacterium
CTGACAGGTCGTGCCGATTCATGGCACGGTAAGCAGGTAGCGACTTCTGCAGCGCGCCGCATGTATCCAAAACATCGCATCGAAAACCTGCTGGAAGTCACCACGGTACGTTGAAGACTTATTAAGTGAATTGATGGACACAATCGGGCCTGTGACGTAACTGAAGAACTCCCGTCCTTCAGTTACGTTGCAGGCTCTTTTTCTGCCTGCCCAGCATGCTGGCTATCGCGAGTCTTTGATCCCGGAGTAATGTGAGTAATGACGCATGTGAAGGCGGAACCTGCCGAATTCTGATGCAAGGCCGGGGTCCGGCATTTTCATTTGTCGGCACACACACCGCGTCGGCTGACCCAACGACATTTCGTGACTCCGAATGGACTCATGAACGCATGCCGATGATTATACCGCGCGCGGTTGAGGATGGCACATTCGTTTAACCGCGTGGGCAACGCCCCGCGCTTGGGAATCGATCCACCAGGACTCTGCTCGCGCGGCCCGCTGGGCACGCGGTTAAACGAGCCAGTGCCATCTGCGTGCGGTATAACGCATCGACGTTTGGTCCGTGTCTTGAGCAGACATTGGTCACTGACGAAAAACCATTGACCGCGAACAATTTCATGTGAGAACTCAGGCACCGCAGCATCACGCTCAGCGCTGCGGCAGCGGGATACTCAGCGTTTCCAGATTACCAGCGGAGGGCTTTGGATCAGCGGGCGTGTGTTCGCTGGATTTGGCTGCAATATCAGAAACGATCTTGTTTTGCCGCACGAATCCGCGAGTTGACTCGCCCGACTGTGATCCGTCTTTTTTGCCGTGCAGCAGCACATCTGTCGTGCGCGTCGAGACGATGCGGCCGTCGTCGAGGACCAGTTCCACTTTCAGCCCGCAGTGAACCGAATTCCTGTGTTTGTGCATGTAAGGAATAAAGACGCCGTAAGAATGCCCGAACGTTCCCATCGCCCGATGAGCCTCCCATGCGTCCGGTTCAAATACAAACGTGTGCAGCAATTCCGGATCGTCGTCTGAATCCGGATTGTAGTTGTCATATTCGTAGATGTTGACCTTGCCGTGGACCCGCGCACCGGTCTCGCAACCTGAACCGAAAAACAGAATCTGACCTGCGAACCCGCGTGCGTTTTTGTCGTCTATGCCTTTGCCGGCTGCAGGCTCCCACAGTGCAACCACACGTGCGACATCTTTTTCAATTCGCGGATGGCCGACCAGGCTTCCGGGATCTTTCACCAGGAGCGCCGGATCACGAATCAAGGCTGTTGAAGATGCGCACCCGGAGAAGACGACCATCATCAGGATGGCAACGGCAGGGAGATGGAAGGCTGAATTTCGCATAATGCAAATCCCATGCAAACAGGTGGATTGAAGCTCGCACTGTGGTCCCAACCCTGGGCTGCGCAAAAGTCAGTTTTGTGAGGGCTTCTGAGTTATCCGGGTTTTGTTCCGGCAGATTGGTGATAAGAATCCAGAGCAGGGAGAAACAATCAGAAGAGCAATCGTGTTTCCGTGCCAAAGGCACACAAGGTGATAGCCCAGGGCAACGCCCTGGGAAAATGCGAAAGGAATGTTCAAAGCCCCAAAGGGGCGAAATGAC
>JANOUN010001042.1:0-4835 GCA_031416875.1 Planctomycetota bacterium
CCCAGGTTCAGAATGGCATCCGGAGTTTTGAAATTCGTAGGGTGTGACAAGCAGCTGACAAGCTGCGAAGGCACACCACGTTTCCGCTGAATCCTCGGTGTGCCCGCGCTCGCGTTGCTCGCTTGTCACACCCTACAGAAATCTCCGCATCTCATTCTGAACGCGGTTTCGAACCCGGCGCGTCAGGTGCAGAATCGCAGTCGGACAGGAATGACCGATGTACGTCATGCTGGATGCGTTTCGCACCACGCTGAAAGCCATTTCTGCGGAATACCAATCTGCCGAACTTCAACGCGGCCAAGATATGGCAGTGCCTGTGGAAAGCGGAAGCCGGCTTTCGTGGCCACAAACGTCACGGTCACCTCCGCCCGCACAGCAACGCCGCACGGTTCGCCGGTGTCTGCATCCAGTCCGGACGGAACATCGATCGACATGACTCGCGCCGAAGATTCGTTGATCGCTTCCACGATTTCGAGAAAGGGACTGCGAAGTGTTCCACGAATTCCCGTACCGAGCAAGGCATCGACAATCCAGTCGTCCGGTGTCAGAACTCGCAAAATGGTTTGCAGGGAGTTTGAATCGGCCTCATGAACCGTCAGGCCACTTTTGTGCAGAAATTCCAGGTTCGCTTGAGCGTCGTCTGTGAGTGACTTCCCGGCGCGCACCAGATGGACCTCGCTGTCAATTCCGTTCGCCGCAAGCAAGCGTGCCATGGCGAGACCATCACCGCCATTGTTGCCGGACCCGCTCACAATCAGGATTCTGCCCTGTGGGTTGACACCTTCCAGAACCTCACAGGCCCCGCGCGCGGCATTCTCCATCAGCAGCAGTCCGGCCATCCCCAGTTCCTGACCGGCAGCAGCATCGATCTGGCGGATGAGCCGACTCTCAAGGTATTCCATTGAAGGTTCTCAGGAAACGACTCCGGTAATTTACGGGACGACGATGGCCCGAACTGTTTGAGTGTTTTACTGCATCCGCATAGACTCTGCATCTGCTCGACCAGCGCGGCGGGAAAATTTTGCTGCGTGGAACGCGCTGGCAAACCTTCCTGGTCCCTCTCAATTGTTGACGAGTTTTCTGAGTGATTGACAGTTACAACGATCGCTGGGCTCTGATCACAGGCGCTTCCTCCGGAATCGGAGCGGAGTTTGCTGCGCAACTGGCAGGTCGCGGCATGCATTTGATTCTTGCGGCTCGGCGCAAAGACAAAATGGCTGAACTCGCGACCGAGCTGAATACCCGTCACGGGACGCGCTGCCACATTGTGGCGATTGATCTGGCAGACCCGGATGCGAGTCGTCGGCTGTTCGAAGAAATCCGGCGCTTGGCGGTGGACGTAGAATTGCTCGTCAACAACGCTGGGATCGGGCTCATCGGTCAGATTGAATCGACGTCGCCTGAAGATGTGCGTCACCTGCTGAACCTGAATCTGCTGACACTCGCCGATCTCACGTATCGCGTGCTGCCGGGAATGCTGAGTCGCGGACACGGTGCGATCATCAATGTGTCGTCACAGGCGGCTTTTCAGCCAGTGGCATTTATGGCCACTTACGCGGCCAGCACTTCTTTCACGCTGCATTTCAGCGAGGCGCTGTGGGCCGAGGTTCGCGGTCGTGGTGTCACGGTGATGGCACTCTGCCCCGGTGTCACGCGGACGGACTTCTTCGATAAGGCCGGTGCTCCGGGCTGGCTCGAAAAACATGCCTCCACCACACCCACAAAGGTCGTCAGAAAGGCACTCCGGGCGATGGAAAAACGTCGGCAGTATGTGGTTCCCGGCTGGAAAAACTACTTGCTGACATTGCTGGTGCGGTTTATGACAAGGCGCACAGCCGTCAATGAATCGAAGCGCTACTTCCGACCCAAAAAAATCCATCGCGAAAACGACGCCGCAAAAAAATCTCATGACATTCACCACAATTCTGATTAACCCAGGTTCAGAATGGTATCCGGAGTTTTGAAATTCGTAGGGTGTGACAAGCAGCTGACAAGCTGCGAAGGCACACCACGTTTCCGCTGAATCCTCGGTGTGCCCGCGCTCGCGTTGCTCGCTTGTCACACCCTACTGAAAACTCCGCATCTCATTGTGAACGCGGTTTAGCCATTCGGTTCTCCACAATTGAGAGCATCACCGTCCCGGCCATGCCTGCCAGAAAGGGACCACAGCCGATCGCCTTATGTTTCAATTCTTCATGAATCCGTGGCTGTTGATCAGCCTGGCAGGAATCGGTCTGCCGATTGCGGCGCATTTGTTAAGTCGCCGACGTTATGACGTTGTGGAATGGGCGGCGATGCAGTTCCTGAATCCGTCAAAGAAAACGCGACGACGGCTGAAACTGGAAGAATTGCTGCTGTTGCTGCTTCGCATCGGCCTGATTACGCTCATCGCACTTTCGGTGACGCGACCGTGGCTGCCTGGCGGCTGGCTGAGCGGCTATTACTCCGCCGGTTCGCGTACCGTCGTCGTTGTGATCGATGGTTCGAATTCCATGTCGCGCACGGATGGCGTGAATTCGATGCACCAAAATGCGATTCGTCGGGCGAGTGAGTTTCTCCGCACGCTGGGAGCGGATGATAACGTCGCACTGATCGATGCACGCGATCAGCCGCGATCGGTCATTGAATCGCCGCTGCGCGATCTGACGATGGTGGAACAGGAAATCCGACGACTTCCACCACCTGGAGGCTCCTGTGGCATGGTGTCCGCACTGGAAAAAGCCCTGGCGATTCTCGGTCGTTCCAGCGCATCGGCGCGGGAGGTCGTGGTGTTTACCGACCGACAGGGCAACAGCTGGAAGTCTGACAACGAAGCCGAATGGCTCAGGTTTGATGATTTGATCAAATTTCCGTCGGTGCGACCGCATGTCTGGGTCATTGATGTGGCTCCGCATCTGGGTCCGGTGACGCGTAACGTTTCGGTGGGACGGATTGAGTTATCACGGGAAATGTCGGTGCCTGATTTTCCCGTGCGGCTGCAGGTCGCCATTCACAATGAATCCAGCACGGAGGCTCAGGTTCCCTTGCGGCTGCTGCTGGATGGTCAGCCGCTGGCGGGAAAGCTGCAGAGTGCCACCGTGCCGGCTTATGGAGAATCCATCATCGAATTCGATCATGCCTTGCGCGCAGAAGGAACGCACGTGCTGAGTGTCGAAGTGGACATGTCTGACGATGCCGTTGCGGTGGACAACGTAAGTCATGCGGCCATTCATGTGGCAAAGTCTCTGGACGTGCTGCTGGTGAATGGAACTCCGGCCGCGCAGGCTGCCGATCGTGACAGTTTTTTTGCGGAGTTGGCGTTCGCGCCACCGCAAGGCAAACCACCGTGGGTAAAGACGCGACTGGTCGAAGCCGCGGATCTGTCACCCACCGATTTTCAAACGGTCTCCGCAGCCATCTTTTGCAATGTCGGCACGATTTCTCCCGATGCCGCGCTGGCCTTAAAGGAGTTCGTCGCTGCGGGCCATGGATTGATAATTGGGTGTGGCCCAAACACGACTCCGGAATCGTTTCAGGCGTGTTTCGGTGGCACAGGGCTCCTGCCACAGGTTCAGATTGTGCGGACGCGGGAAGCGCCGCCGCAGGCCGAGCAGATCATACGCGTGGCTCCGTTGAGTCTCCAGCCAGGTTGGCTGGATCGATTCCGGTCTGACCCGGCCCGCAGTTTTCTGAAGGCCACATTTGATGCGTGGTGTCTGACAAAAATCGGACCAGCGGCGATGCAGGCTGCAGCCGGTGATCACATGGCTGATGCCGACACGAAAACAAAGCAGCCGCCTGTGGACAGCAACGCGGCAAAGTCCGGCGCAGCGAACGCTCCATTCGCATCGGCACCGCTCGCACTGGCGGCACTGTCAACGGGTGATCCTCTGCTGCTGGAATCACGCTGCGGAGACGGTTTCGTGCTGGTCATGACCACGACCCTGGATCGAACCTGGAACGATCTTCCCACCCGATCCGACTTTGTTCCGTTTCTGCATGAAGCCGTGTTTCACGTCGCTTCGTCGCGCAGTCATCGCAATGTGGACTTTGGCGAACCCTTGATTGCACGCCTCGAACAAACGATCGTCGCAAGTCCCGCATCTGAACCCGCAGGCTCCGATCGAGCGGAACGCGGCTCCGTGGCAGAACCCGCGGATGAATCTGTGACGTTTAAGGCCCCAGGCGGCCTGACGACCGAAGTCGGCGTGGCGACCGAGAACGCACTCTCGCAGGCAAAGCAATCCAAGCGCCGTGACGTTGTGGCGGTGTTCACAAACACCTTCGCACCGGGCGTGTATACAATGGCCAGAGAAGCCGACGCCGTGTTTCCGGAACAAGTCGATGCGTTTGTTGTCAACTATGACCATTTGGAAGACGACCTCACGCAGTTAACCGCAGACGATAAGGCAAGACTTGTGACCAACGACCGCATTCGTTTTTCGTCGTCACTGGACGATCTGGCAAAGCGAATGTATGGCGCTGAAAGCATCGCAGAACTGTGGGCCGTACTGCTCACGCTGTTCCTGCTGTTTCTTGTCGCCGAACTCTTCCTGACACGCCGCGCAATCCGCAAAGGCTACGGCAACGACTCTCTCGCCGCAACGTCCTGACCCCCTCGCCGCCGGGAGGTTCACGATCACCGACTTCATTGCGAACTCATCGCGGCATTGCTACACTCCATTCATCCGGGAATTAGCGCAGTCTGGCTAGCGCGCTTGGCTGGGGGCCAAGAGGTCGCAGGTTCAAATCCTGTATTCCCGACTCAAACCGTACCTGAAACCGTACCTAAAAGGGGATTTTGGGTACGGTTTCCCTTTGGGCGGAGGCATTTCAATGTCTGTTGATCCGATCTT
>JANOUN010001043.1:0-2817 GCA_031416875.1 Planctomycetota bacterium
CCCAGGTTCAGAATGGCATCCGGAGTTTTGAAATTCGTAGGGTGTGACAAGCAGCTGACAAGCTGCGAAGGCACACCACGTTTCCGCTGAATCCTCGGTGTGCCCGCGCTCGCGTTGCTCGCTTGTCACACCCTACAGAAAACTCCGCATCTCATTGTGAACGCGGTTTAGCCCGCTGCGACCGATACCACAAATAGACAATAATTGAAACGATTCCGATCACCACGCCGAGGACGAGTCCCAACCCGCTTCCAATCACTGTGCTTCCAAAAATGCTGCCCGCAATCCACAGCAGCAGCGACGGTTTTGCCTCCGGAGGCTGCGACTGCGGCGGAGCGTACGGTGTGTCTGAGCTCATGCTTCCCCTGCCCTCATATACCTCACGCGGTTGAAAGTGAGTTCTTTTTCGTTTAACGGCGAGCCGCAGGCGTAGGCGATAACAGTTTCCACCTACGCCTGCGGCTCGCCGTTAAACGATTGATTCTCGACCGCGCAAAGAATAATTTCCGCGTATCGCAATGTTTTGCGGCACTTCGGTGCCAACAGCTTAAAGAACTGTCGAAGATTCCCTGGCGAAACGCGCCTTGTTGAGCCGATACACTCCGGTTCGAACCTTGGTGGATTCCGGTCAGTTTTCTCAGCAGGAAAATTGTTCCTGAACCACGGGTATGCTGCTTTACAAGCCGGAGTCGTTGTCGTTATACTCCCCAGCTCATTACAAATAAAATATATAAAAACGTCCATGTTTACAGCCGAAACGACAACGTCTGGCCGACGTTGCAGGGATTAAAAAATGCCAAAACAGAAGACTCATAAGGGAATGAAACGCCGGTTCAAGGTTACAGCGTCAGGTAAAGTGACGCATCGTAATGCGAATCGCGGCCACTTTCTCAGCCACAAAGGTGGCAAGCGTACGCGTCAAATGCGAAATGACAATATGATCTGCAATGCAGAAGCGAAGCTGATCATAGCCGCCATGGCACCGGGATTGTAAATCGACGATGTTCGTCGCCCACTGATTGCCATGTGAGCGGTCAGTCGGAAAAGTATTTAACTTTGTTCTGAATAGTTTGGTCTGAAGGTCCGGTCAAATGCGTGTTCGCCTCGGGAAAGCCCGTCACCGTTCAAAAAAGCGTCTGTTCAAGGAAGCACGCGGCAATGTGGGAGGTCGCAGCAAGCTGCTGCGAACTGTCAAGGAAACACTCGTCCGAGCCCGCGCGTTTGCGACTCGCGACCGTCGTACCCGCAAGCGTGAATTTCGTGCTCTGTGGATCACACGCATTTCGGCCGCTGTTCGTGAACAGGGAATGTCATATTCTGTGTTTATCAATGGCCTGCTGCTGGCCAACGTTGGGCTGAATCGCAAGCAGTTGAGTGAACTGGCGATTTCCAATCCTGAAGTGTTCAGTGAGATTGTAGAAATCTCAAAAAAGGCTCGCAGCGCAGTATCTGCTGCCTGATCGAACGTCAGGACAATTGAATTTCTGAATCGGGCGAGTTTGCTTATGGCAGGCTTCGCCCGTTTTCATTGATCCCCACCGCAAAGAACCTCCACGCATGGACATCCTGAACTCATTCAACGAATTCGAAACGGCTGCCTTGCAGGCAGTTGCCGCCGCCACGGATGTAGACGCCCTGGAAAAAGTCCGCGTCGAATTCATGGGTCAGAAGAATGGCCGAGTTCGCGATTTGCAGAAGCTCGTCGGAACGGCGACACCGGAACAGAAACCTGCCGTTGGCAAGCGCTTCAACGAAGTCCGCACCAGCGTCTCAGCCGCACTGGATGATCGGGCTGAACAACTGAAGACGCAGACCATAAAAGCTGTGTCAGATTTCGATGTGACGCTGCCGGGCGAACGACCTCGGATCGGGCATCTGCATCCAATCACACAGGTGATGACTGAGTTCCGTGAATTGATGGGACGTTTTGGATTCACGGTCGTGGACGGCCCCGAGATGGAAGACGAACGTCATAACTTTGAAGCCTTGAATATTCCGGAAGATCATCCCGCCCGCGATCCGCTGGACAACTTCTACGTGGCGTGTGCATCCGTCGCCGCCGGTCGACCCGTCCTGCTGCGAAGTCAGACTTCGACCGTCCAGATTCGGACGATGGAGAATACACAGCCACCTGTGCGAATCGTGTCGCTGGGCCGCGTGTATCGCCCGGACACGATTGATGCGACTCATTCCTGCATGTTTCATCAGATGGAAGGTCTGATGGTCGATCGTCATGTCACCATGGCACAGCTCAAGACGGTCCTCAGTCTGTTCGCCCGCAGCTTTCTTGGTCCGGAGGTTGAAATCCGGTTTCGCCCGTCGTTTTTCCCGTTCACGGAGCCATCGGTCGAAGTCGATATGAAGTGGGGCGACAGCTGGATGGAAATCGGCGGAGCCGGAATGGTTGATCCCAACGTGTTTGCGGCGGTTGGCTACGATCCCGAGCAATACACCGGCTTTGCCTTCGGACTGGGCATCGAACGCTTCTGCATGAAACATTACGGTGTCGATGACATCCGTCGTTTCTACGAGAACGACATGCGGTTCCTGGCTCAGTTCTGACTAATTCGACTGTTATGCTTTTGACCCCAACGACCACGGGGACTGTCGTTTGAATCGTTTAACGGCAAGCCGCAGGCGTCGTTGCCGGAACATCAAAGGGGTCAGGCGTCTTTGATTGACGATTGGCAGTTATCGGGTTATGATTTTGCTTTTCATGGAGCGATCACACATGCCAAGACCTCCCCGAGCGGACGAAGCTGGCGGACTTTATCACGCCCTCAATCGTGGCAACCTGCGAGCGGATATTTTTCGCAA
>JANOUN010001044.1:0-2982 GCA_031416875.1 Planctomycetota bacterium
TTGCGCATTTGATCCATATTCCGACCCATATTCGAATGCCTCCTGCGGCTTCGAAATGTCCCAAGTCCGCAGGAACCCCCCCTTCTCGACAGTGGCGAGGCGCTTTCCCGCGGGGTCAAACGCAAGAATACTAGACTGATCCCGAACTCCGCCTCTCAACGTCACGACTGCGCGACGCGACTCGATGCGCGGCAATGAAGAGGCTTGAGAATATTCCTCCCCATCGATCACCACGCCAAGATTCATCAAGCGTATTGAATTGTCCCAGCTTAGAACACCTAAATGATTTATCTTGCTGCAATGGGCTATACAACTGACGCCCGCCTTAAAGCTTGGCACCCAGTTTCCCCCGCCCTGTACTCGATTTCCGATCCACCCCGCGCGCATGTCTGTTGTAAACGTTCGTGCGAGCTTAAATCCAGGAACGGTCCAGATTCGGACATCCGGCGCGGGGTCCGGCGCGACGTTCATGCCGACGCGACTGCCCGCCATAAGCCAATGTCCAGTTGCGTCAAACGCGACAAATTGTCCGCCCAATGGCTCAGAGAACTCGACCGTTTTGGTGGTCAGATTCCAGACCTGCAGCACGCGACGTCCGCCAACAGCCAGATACTCCCCGGATGGACTGAATGCGAGGCTGTGAATCCAATCCCCTTCCATGACGGGAAGTTCATAGAGCACAGCACCACTATCCGAATCGAAAAGTGAGAGCGATGACGACGGACCCGTCTCTTGATCTGCAATTGTGGCGGCAATGACGGCACCATCCGAACTGAATGTGGCAATATTTCGTCGCATCGTATTGATGGATGGCAGTCTTATTCTTTCTTCAAACGTCGTGCCATCGAGAAGTCGATTGTCCGTGAGGATGACGTTTCGCGACCGGTCGTATGCAAACGTTCCAGTCGTCGACGCAAGTGACTGCAGATGCTGGCCGGTTTCTGCATTCCATGCGTCCAGTGACTCACCTGTCTTCGTAAGAATTCGCTTGCCGTCGTCGATGTATGACAGACCTGTAATACCGCTTTTGTACGTATCGCTTTCTTTCGCCAAATTGATGCTCATTATCGGGCCAGAATGGCAGAGTCGCTTCAAGTAATTCCATTCCCAGCCGCGAAGATGAACCGGGCAAGCGTCCAGCAGTTCCTCGCATCCTTTGACGTTGTCCGCCTGCCACTCAGTCTGGGCGAGGGCGATGCGGTTCAGGTAGTCCGATAATTCCACTTCAGCAAGCGACTCAATCGCGTCCGTCCTGGCCTTGTCCGCTTCCTTGGCCCGTTGATCGGCACTGATGCCAAAGTGGACTGAAAACGCGGTGTCGATGAGAATGGAAACACAGGTCAACAGCAGCAGGCTTGAAACCAGGCGGTGTCGCCGGACCCATTTTGCTGTACGGCCGATGTAACCAATCGGTCGCGCGGCGATCGGTCGACCGTCGAGGAACGCGGACAGGTCGTCAGCAAGCAACCGGGACGTGCCGTACCGCTCGTTGCGTTCTTTGTTCAGGCACTTGAGACAAATGGTGTCGAGGTCACGGGGAAGGCTCGGGTTCAGGACGCGCGGCGAGACAGGCTCTTTTTCGATCACCTGCTTGATCGTATCGGCCTGTGACTCGCCAACAAACGGTGCTCGGCTCGTCAGCAATGCGTACAGCACGGCTCCCAGAGCGTAGATATCGGCCGGAGGTCCGACCAGTTTGGTCTTACCTTCCGCCTGCTCGGGTGACATGTAACCCGCCGTTCCGAGAATCTGTCCCGTTTCTGTCGCAGAGAGTGCAATCGAGTGCTCACCGACCCAAAGTCGTTTGGCCAAACCGAAGTCCGTGATCCGCGGCACACCATCGGTTGTCAGCAGGATATTGGCCGGTTTCAGATCGCGATGCACGATGCCCATTCCATGAGCGTAATCGATGGCTTCCGCCAGTTGTCTGACCAGTTCCGCCGCGTGTCGTGCAACCACTGGTTCATCGCGATGCAGCTTCGAAAGACTACCTCCGGCGACATAATCCATCGAATAGAAATGCCGGCCAGCGTATGCGCCGACCTCATGAACAGCCACGATGTTCGGATGATCCAGTTTCGCGGCAGCTCGGGCTTCTGCCTCAAACATTTTGACTTCGAATTCCGTCGCCAGCTCCCCGGCCCGGATCATCTTCAGAGCCACAAACTTCCTGAGCCTGGCGTGTCGGGCTTTGTAGACAACGCCCATCCCACCGACTCCAAGTTCCTCCAGAATCTCGTACGCGCCAAAATATCGCACCACTTCTCGGGGATTCAGATTCTTTCCGTGCGATGTAACAGCCGTGATTGTTGGTTCAAGAGCTGGATCCTGTTGATCTTGAGGGCTCGCCGCATTGAGCATCCCAAGATCCGCAAAGAACTCACTCAGCTCTTTCTCAACTTCCGGATGCTGACCAATGAAGTCTTTCTGATCGACACAATCACCTGCTTCAACTGCCCGGTAATAACCCGCGATAATCGCATCCAGTTGCCGCTCGCGTTCGTCATGAGTTAAATTCAGATCCGACATGGCGGGCCCTTATCGTGTGGTCGTACATTTGTTGTGAATCGCAGCGTTCGGAAGTTGCTTCATATGAGACTCAAGCCACTGAAAGCGTAGGCGACAGCCGCGCGGGAATCGGGCGTTGAATTTTCAAAATTTGTGTCTTTTCAGCAATTTTCGGTTTGTTGGAAAAAGGCGTTTGGAGTTCTCCGGCATCAGGATCTTGCGGTGTTTTCTGATGCCTCCATAGTTGGATACACTTTTTTGAACGCGATTTCCTGCTCGTGGTCGTGAATCCGGGACAGTCGAAACAGGGCAGGACCTCCTGTGTCGAATTTCATTTTTGCGTCAGCAATCCGCTCCATCATCATCCGGAATTTCAATGCTGCTTCAAATGCTTCGATGGGTACTTCGTACTACTAACAGTTAATTTCTTGTTCTCCCGCGAAGATTTTCAGACGTCTGTTTGCAGAAGTCAGG
>JANOUN010001045.1:0-1510 GCA_031416875.1 Planctomycetota bacterium
ACAAATCAGAAGCCGCCGATGACTGACCCGTTGGACGGAAAGGCTCTTGACCCGGTGGACAGCAATTCCAGCGCACCGGCTGACAGCAGTCCTGGTATACCGGTTGATGAGAAGACATTCTTCGAAGAAACGTCCAAACCAGACAACAGTGCTTCCCGTGGCCGAAATGCTGTCATCGCACGCACAGGTTCCCTGAGCGAAGTGATCGCACCAAAGCGTTTGGCATCGCGTTCGTTGCCAGCCAGCCATTCGCCATCAGGCAGCAAACTGGCCGACAAGTCGCGCAACACAAAGTCGGATGCCCCGCGAACACTCCGCTGGATCTCCGCTCCCCTAGCGGAAGGCCATGTGCAACTGTGATCCTTTAGGAGTCTGTCCCGATACACCAAAACCGTGAGCCGCAAGGCGCTAGCCGCGGGTAATTCGCCTGCAAAAACCGGCGGCTAGCGCCTTGCCGCTCACAAAAACAGCGGTATTCAGACAGACTCCTAGCGGTGTCTGACCTTGATCAACGAAGAAAGCCCTGGAGTCCGCTCCAGGGCTTTCTCGTTTACCGACTGTACCAACTGCACAACGCGGTGATCTGATGCATTTGTGCGAGTTGCTGGATGCGTTTCTTTGCTCCAGCCATTCCGAGCGCGGGTGAATAGCCGAAGTTGTGGTCGATGGTGGCGAGTGCGGCCTGAACATCGGGCAGTGAAATCGCAGTCCGTCCGTCGCGTGCGGCGCGCATGCGAGCGACCCACAATGTCGCGGGATACATCAGTGCCAGACTTCGAAATCCATCGATGAACGGCATGTCGTAGAATGCGCGACCGCAGAAATGCAGGCCCTGCAGCTTCACGCGAAAATAACGCACGAACAGTTCGTCGAACTCTGCTTTCCGTCCGCCAAACTCAGTTTCAAGCTGGGAAAACGTCGGCATTGCAGCCAGAATTTCCGGTGCAGATTCAAGGGATGTTACTGAACGGCCTGAAAACGCGACACGCACCGAGATCGGATCGGCCATTGCCGGAACACGTCCACGTCCGAATGTGAAACGGACGCCATCACTCAGCAATCGCATGCGCCCCTTTAAACCGCCGCGGGCTGTTATTTCAGTGTCGTGTCGCAGGAGTTGAGCCACCCACTGTCGAAACATTGTTCTTCCAATACCGGTCGGTTCAACCAGCGGCAAATCATCGTCCGGCTGCGCGCGAACCGAAGCTTCGTGCAGGACCGGCAGCAAATGCCTCAACTGCTCGTCAGGGATCGCCGCCCCCGGAGTTTGTTCGAGCAGCTCGATCCATGTCAGAACACGCACCAACTTTGTGACAAAACTGACTTTCCCGATTGACAGTCCACGTTCAACGAACGCCAGCAGCAGCAGCACGTCGGGCCAGGACATTGGCTGACCGGGGAAAAGCTGCGGCGCGGCGGGTGCCTGGTAGTTCGACGGCACAATTTCTCCCGCCAGCACTTCCAGCGCCTGTCGCTGCTGAGCCACGGGTTCTCCCAGATTCTGCACGAC
>JANOUN010001046.1:0-4023 GCA_031416875.1 Planctomycetota bacterium
TCAACGTTTGCAGAGCAGACTCGCCTCCTTCCAGGCAGCCACGATAATCTACGATGCCACAGTCTGGTTTTGCGAAGAGTTTGTGGATACGCGGTCTCGTACGGTGGATCAAATGGTTCAGGCGGCTCGATCAGGACGTCAGAATATTGCCGAAGGCAGTCGGGCTGCAGCGACCTCGTCGCAAACCGAATTGCGATTGGTCAACGTGGCACGTGCCAGCATGGAAGAGTTGTTGCTGGACTACGAAGACTTTCTCAGGCACCGACGTCTGCCGATGTGGACCGCAGATTCCACGGAAGCTTCTGAAGTGCGGAGTGTTCCACGACGGTTCCGCGAAGGTCAGTCAGATCAGACCAATCAGACTGATCTTATTCTTAACTGTCCGCAGTGTGGCAAGGCAATGGCCCTTCGCACGGCGAAGCAGGGACAGAATGCCGGACAACAATTCTGGGGCTGCACAGGCACTGCTCCGGAGCGGCGCAACTTGGCCAGTGTTTCCAAGGGACGTTCCGACTGGTATGCTGAGGAATGCCGTTGATCGCTGGCCAGTTTAACTTTCGCTGGATGCTTACTTCATGTCGCTTCATCGCCGCGCGTTTATGACACGTTCCTTCGCCGTTTCCACCGCCGCGGTATTGAGCGCTGCAGGTGCCACACAGGCCGCCGAAGAACCAGCAGCCAGGACCGCCGCTCCGGCTCAACGCTTTGGCGTCTCAACCTATTCGTTCTTTAAGTTCGGCGGTCCGGGAAACGTGCCAGTCGATAAGTGCATTGAGCTGGCCGCCGATATGGGCTTCGATGGCGTGGAACTGCTGCATGTGCAGATGGATGGCGACTCGCAGGCGTATCTGAATCAACTTAAGCGCAAGGCGTTCACGCTCGGCCTGGACCTGATGGGGCTCTCCACGCATCAGACGTTTGTCTCTCCGGACGAAGCGGTCCGGAAGAAGAACATCGAGCATACGACCAGATGTCTGGAGATCGCCTTTCAGCTTGGTATTCCGACCGTCCGCGTGAACACGGGGCGGTGGGGAACGAGTAAGAATTTCGATGAGCTGATGGCGAACAAAGGGATCGAACCTCGCCTGGAAGGCTATACCGACGATGAAGGCTTTAAGTGGGTGATCGACAGCTATCAAATCCTGGCCAGGAAGGCGGAAGAGCTGGGCGTGATCATGGGGCTGGAGAACCATTGGGGCCTGGGGCGAACCGCCGAAGGAGTGCTGCGCGTGGTGAGGGAAGTGAACTCGCCGTGGCTGCAGGTGACGCTCGATACCGGCAACTTCCTGGAGAATATGTACGAGCAGATGGACGCTCTCGTGCCACAGACAGTGCTTGTGCAAGCCAAGACATATGTTGGCGGCGGCACCTGGTACACGCTTGAAATCGACTACCCAAAAGTCGCGGCTATGCTCAGGAAGCACGGCTATCGCGGCTATGTTTCACTCGAATTCGAAGGCAAGGAAGATTACAAAGTCGCCGTGCCGCAAAGCCTGGAAATGCTGCGGCGTGCGTTTGCGCAGTAGATGGCGTTCTCTCCGAAATCCACGACCACACCCATCCGCGACCAGATCCGAGGAGTCATTGGTTTCCGGGCCGTCGCTGTCGTACACTGAGCACGGCTCCGCTGCATGCGGCGGTCTTTCTGACGACCCATGACACCTCCAACTCGAAATGCACTTCATGCGCCCGTGGATCCTTGCGGAAACGAATTTTGGACATGTCAAAGACTGCGAATACGAAGTCGCCGTGCTGCCGATGGGGGCGACTGAGCCGCATAACCTGCACCTGCCCTACGGCACCGATACGTTTGAAGCCGAAGCGATTGGATCGCGCGTCTGTGAAGCGGCCTGGTCGCAGGGGGCGAAGGTTGTCCTCCTGCCGACGATTCCGTACGGCACAGAAACGAATCAGTCAGAGTTTCGCCTGTCGATGAATCTGAATCCGTCCACACTGGGACTGGTCATTCAGGATCTTGTGGAATCGCTCGAAGGCCACGGCATCCACAAACTGCTGATTCTGAACAGTCACGGCGGCAATGAATTTAAGCCGTTGCTGCGGGAACTGCATGGCACGACAAACGTGCAACTCTTCCTGTGTGATTGGTTTCGCGGCTTGTCGGCAGATTTGAAAAAGACGATCTTCCAGGAATCCGATGATCACGCGGGCGAAGTGGAAACATCGCTGGCTCTGGCCTATTTCGGTCATCTGGTGAACAGGAATGCGGACGGGACGCTGATCGCCGACAACGGTGAAACCGCCTTAACGCGGTTCGATGCCGTCAATCAGGGCTGGGTTTCCATCACGCGTCCGTGGCATCTCCTCACGACAAACACAGGTTCCGGGAATCCTCATGCCGCCACCGCAGAAAAAGGCGAGAGATTGATGCAGACCATGGTCGAGCGTCTTTCCCGGTTTCTCGTGGATCTCGCCCAAACGGAACTCGATGAGCAATTCCCGTTTTGATTGACAACCGCGTCGCTTGTCTGCCATTCCGGGACGTGTTATACCGCACGCGGCTGATATTCTTGCACCTGCACAATCAGGAGTCATTGCGTGGCTGAAATCGACGTCTACAAGGAGTGGCTGGGAATTCCGGAAGGGACGCGTCCGCCGGATCACTACACTCTGCTGCGCCTGCTGCAGTTTGAGGACGATATCGAGAAAATCCGCACGAACTATCGCAAGCTCAACGCACATGTGCGCAAGTATTCGTCGGGACAGTACCTGATCCGATCACAGGAGCTGCTCAACGAAATGGCCAAGGCCATGCTGTGCCTCACAGACCCGGACGGTAAGCGCGAGTACGATGAGAGTCTCGGACGTGAACCATCGGCGACGAATGATGATGAACCTCAGACGGTCATGGAATATCTGATCTCAAAGAATCTCATCAAACGCTCGCAGGTGTCGGAAATCGAGCACTTTGCCGAAGCCCGCGGATTGAATCATCGCGATGCGGTGATTCAAATGAAACTTGTGGAGCCGGTCGAAGCCACCCGCGCGCTGGCGGTTGAGCTGCGTCTGCCGTTCGTCGATCTGGAAGACATGCTGCCGGAAGACAATGTGCTCGACATGATCCCGCGTCGCGTCGTGAAGAAGCATTCCTGCCTGCCACTGTTTGAAGACCGCGGACGGATGCTCGTCGCCTGCATTGATGAACCGAGCCCGGCACTGGAAGACGAAATCCGCATGCGCTGCGGTCACCCGATGCGAGCCGTCCTCGCTGTGCCGCGCGCTGTCAATCAGGCCATCGCCAAATACTACGCTCCCGGCATGCGCGACGAAGCCACGACCGCGGAGGAGCCAGAAGAGAAGACTTCAACAAAAGGCAACAAGGCGGCAAAGGCAAAGTCCGAGAAACCAAAGGCAGAGAAACCGAAGAGTTCGTCGAAGAGCAAGTCTGCTCCGCTGTCGGCCGATGAACGGAAACAGCGGATGCAGCTCAGCCTGATCGGCATCTGCTGGGCGACGATCGGCACGATTGCCGTTTTCTACTTTATGAACGGCCAGAGGATTACGATCCCGCAGATTTTCATTGGTGTCGTTGTGGGCGCAGTCGTGGCGGGAATTCTGAAAGCCACATACTGGAAGTAGAGGGATTTCTCTGTCCGACGCGCAAAAATCGGGAGGGCGAGGCTCCGGCCGAGCTTGTGGCCAATGCCGTGGACTTCATGAGCGGAATGGCGTGAGCGGTCTGTCCATTAAATCGTAGGGTGCGTGAAGCGGAGCGCAACGCACCATTTTTGGAAAGCGCGAGAAACTGGTGTGTTCCGCTGGCGCTGCACACACCCTACTTGAATCACTAAATCAGCAGTCCGTTCGCCACCGGTCACTGATCCTGAAAAAGCAAAAACACCGGCGGCCAGCGGGTTGTTGATTTAAGACCAACCCGAAGCGCCAGCGAGGCAAACCTCGCTCGCGCTTCGGGTTAGTAATGAGAATTCACCCTGAACAACAATGAAATCAACATCCGGCCTAGCGCCGTGCCGCTCACTGAAAAACGCTTAAATCCACGGCATC
>JANOUN010001047.1:0-6969 GCA_031416875.1 Planctomycetota bacterium
GATTGGCGACTTCAAGGAACAAATCTACGAACACATTGATTCGCTGATCTCGCAGGATCCACAATTCACGATGATCAGTCGCCGGTACGTCGAAGCCGCGATGTCGGAATGCCGTTGCCGTCCAGAGACCCTGGTCCTGCCAGCGAAACAGCGAGAGTTGCAGCTTGCGCTGGAACGCTCCGAACAACCATTTGACTATCTGTTGTTCGCCAGCATCACATCCGGCACCACAAACAACAACGGCGACTATCAGCGAGACTACCTGCTCACTCTGGAGTTGCTCGACATCCACACAGGCGAATCACAAAAGGATTCTGCGATGCTGCGAAAGGGGTATCACAAGGGAGTCTTTGGAAAGCTCAAGCACTACGACGATTAAGAGAACGGTTGCGAAAGGCATCACAGGATATCTCATTCATGGCCGCTCAGACCACATGACGGATACTCACCGCCATCTCATGCAGTACCTTTCGTGGCTCAGGCATTCCGCTCGAGTCGCAGGGTTGTGCGTCGTTTGTCTGATCGTCATGTTTGAATGCAGCGGATGCCAGAACTGGCAGAAGGCACATGAAGCCGCCGTGGCTCAGTTCGGTCGTGGCGACCTTGAACTTTCCCGCACGGCATTAAAAGAATCGCAGGACAAACATCGCTCAGAAAAGAAGGTCCTGGAACTGGATGCAGGCGTGCTGGATCTTGCATCCGGCAATGTAACTCAGGCGGAATCCCGCTTTCGAACCCTGCGCCGCGAATTGGAACATCTGGAACAGAAAGATGTGACCGAACAGGCGTCGTCGATGATGACCGACGCCCGCGCTGTGGCATATTCGGGACGAGATTTTGAACGCCGCATGATTCTGAACATGGCATTGCTGACCAGCCTGCTGGGTGACGGTCAGGATGCGTTTGCATATTCGCTGCAGGCCACAGAAGCTGCAGACAGCCGGCGTACAGTTCTTGCGAACGCCGCCGCAAAGGCATCTGAATCGAATGCTGTTGCCGAAGCCGCTCCGACACCTGCTGCCGTCAGCGTGATCACACCCGCCAGTTACGACGCACTACGACCGGCTGCCAGCATTGTCGCTTCTCCGCTCGATCAACCGCTGGCCCTGAGTTCCTATCTTTCCACCGCAGTTCAGTCAGAACAGCCCACGCGCTATGACGAAACTGAGCGGGCGTTAAACGACATCGGATTCTGGAACCCCGCTTTTCGCCGACACGATCAGACCTCAGCAGCCGGTGAATTCGGATCGCGGTGTCAGCCGGGAAATGGAACGTTACATGTCATCACCCTCATCGGAAAGGCACCGCGCTGGGTTTCGGAATCTGCTGAGCCCACAACCGTCGCACTGCTGATTGCAGACCGTATCATCAGCGCGACAGGAAAGCACACGTTGCCGCCGACGATCGCGTGCGTCAAGATCGCGCGCCCGGAACCATGTGGTCACACGATGCCCACCGGCAGTGTTCAATGCCTCGTCGGGCCATACGGAGCGACCGCAACGGCATCGGCTCCGATCACATTTTCAACGGTTGTCGATCTGAACGAAGTCGCCCTCGCTTCATACCATGCACATCGCGACGAAGAAATTGCCCACGCGATCACCCGCCGTATCTTCAAGAAAGGTGCGGTGTATGTGCTGAAGGAAGTTCAGAAGATTCATCGAAATTCGTTTGTCGATCTGGGAATCAATGTGGCTGGAGTCGCATGGGAAGCGATGGAAAAAGCCGACACGCGTTCCTGGCGCCTGCTTCCTGCCCGCATCGATATTGCCCGCACGGAACTACCGGCTGGGCGCTGGTCGACAACTCTGCGGCTCTCGCAGTACGGTTCAACGCGAGCGGCACAATCGATCCCGGTGCAGATCGAAAACGGTCGAAACACATACGTTGTGTGTCTGATCCCGGAACAGGATTTCACCGGTCACATTCTCGTCGGCGGCGCTGACAACGCAACAATTCCCGTAAATCCCTGAATCCGTTGATGATGCCGACGAGACGGCTGCCGTTCTGATTGCCGCAGACCCGCCCACTGTCATTTCGCAGAAAAACGTTCAGGTCGTTCAGATCGGGAATGGACGCAGATCAAACACCGCCTAAAACACGGGATTGATTGTGGCGAGTGTCGTGTCTCCAGGGTTCCCGCATAGAACCCGTGCCGCTCACACCATGATCACACAGGTTGGGGAGCGAGATTCCATGAGCCATTTCTTTTCGCCGAAAGAGGTTGCCGCTGCCATGGGCGTCAGTGAATCTTCGCTGAAGCGCTGGGTAGATAAAGGCTTGATTCGGGCAGAGAAGACGGGCGGTGGCCATCGTCGGCTGCAGTTGGATTCTGTCTTGCAGTACACGCGGGAAGCCGGAAAATCGATCACAAATCCAGAGCTGATTGGTTTGCCTCCAGGGATGGGATCCACGTCGCAGAGTGGAGATGGAGCGAACAATGAATTCGAAAAGGCGCTGGCTGCCGGAGACGAACTGACCGCTCGTCGCGTGGTGCTGGATCTGTACATGAACAATACTTCGGTCGCCACGATCTGCGACACGGTCATTACGCCTGCGTTTCAAAAAATCGGCGACCTGTGGCATTGTGGCAGCCTTGAAGTCTATGAAGAACGCCGCGCCTGTGAAACATGCAGCCGAGTCATCCATGAACTTCGTCGCGCGGTGGGGATCGGAAAAAACTCAGGGCCGGTGGCGATGGGGGGCACGCTCGATGGCGACCCGTATACGCTGGCAGCCTGTATGTCAGAACTTGTGCTCCGCGATTGTGGCTGGCGTGCGAACTCACTGGGAAACATGCTGCCATTCGAGACGCTTCGCAGAGCCCTGGAACGAGATCGACCTCGCCTGATGTGGCTCAGTATCACATCCATCCGCGATGTCGACCGATTTGTTGCCAGTTTTAATGTCCTGTTTGATACGGCCACGACATTTGGCTCAGCGATCGTCGTCGGAGGTCAGGCGTTAACGGCTGACATTCGTCGCCTTCTTCGCTACACCACGTACTGCGACAACTTCCGACATCTGGAAGCGTTCGCAACGACACTGAATCCCCGGAACTAAATTTCTCAAGATGACCAATTTACCCGCAACTCAGTACGACGCGATCCTGGTCCTGTCCTTCGGTGGCCCGGAGAAACGTGAAGACGTTCTGCCGTTTCTGGAAAACGTGCTGCGCGGTAAACCAGTGCCTCGCGAGCGACTGCTGGAGGTCGCCGAGCATTACTATCATTTTGGCGGCATCAGTCCAATCAACGAGCAGTGCCGCCGTCTGATTGCAGCGCTCCGGCAGGAACTGGATGCGCACGAGATTCGCTTGCCGATCTACTGGGGCAATCGAAACTGGGCGCCTTATCTGAATGACACACTCATTCAGATGAAACGCGCCGGAGTCAGGCGGGCTTTGACGTACGTCACATCCGGCTTCAGTTGTTACTCAGGCTGCCGTCAGTATCGCGAGAACATGGCCGCCGCGCTCGAACAGCCTGAAGCCGCTGGTGTGCAGATCGACAAGTTGCGAGTGTTCTATAATCATCCGGACTTTATTGCCGTACTTGCCGAACAGGTGGGTAAAGCCCTGGCGAGCTTTTCCGCCGACGCTCGCGACGCTGTCCATGTCGCGTTTACGGCGCACAGCATCCCGCTGAGCATGTCATCGACGTCGGACTACGAAAAACAGCTTCGCGAATCGTGCCGCCTCGTGGTTGAACTGCTGGAGATACCGGAATCCCGCTGGAAACTGGTTTATCAAAGTCGCAGCGGTCGCCCACAGGATCCGTGGCTGGAACCCGACGTTCTTGATCATCTGCGGCAGGTAAAGTCCACCGGAATCGACAAGGTGGTAATTTCGCCAATCGGATTCCTGTCGGACCACATGGAAGTGCTCTACGATCTGGACGATGAAGCGCGACGATTTTGCGACGAACACGCAATTCACATGGTTCGCGCCGGCACGCCGGGCAATCATCCGCAATTCGTCAGCATGCTTCGAAAACTCATTCAGGAACGTCTCCTTGGAGCCCCCAGAGAATGCGTGGGCCATTTTCCTGCCAATCACGACGTCTGTCCGATTGATTGCTGCCCGGCACCGGCATCGGCGCGGCCTGTCGCAGCAGTTCGACCTCCGTCGGCGATGCCCTCCACGTGAGGCACACGCATTTGAGGGATCAATGAAAAAGAGTCACAGTTTCCGCATGGGATTCTGTGACTCTTTGGATTTCAGCACACTTCGATCATCAATTCAACTCTTTTTGTCAGGACTTACGAGGGAGACGTTTTGCCCACCTGAGAACTTTTCCGGGTTGCTCAGAAATTCGTCCCGGGTATTCTTTGAAAAGAAGAAGTAAACCTTCGATTCATAAGTCACACCCAATTCCAGGTGACCACCCTGAAAAACCTGATCATTGACGAGCGACACGGGGTCGTAGCCGTGCAGAGCCGGTACAAATTTTTCCGGACTGGCTTTGAACCGTTCGAGTTCTTCCACAGAAGAAAGCTGGTAAAAAACACCCTGAAACTCGTGACTGAACTGCGCGTCGCCGGACTTCCATTCTTCTGTCTCTGTCAGCGAAACTGGCGAATATCCATCCAGTCCAATGCTCGTGGCCGATTCCCTTCGCACAACTTTTCTCATCCCTGTGACAGAAGCTTTCTCAGCCGCGGCCGACGCATCCGTGCCCGCGACGCTTTCCAGTGCGGCGGCATCCGGCAAAGGAGCGACTTTATCAAGAGCCACAACTTTTGATGCAGCACCATCTTGTGATCCTGCCGGAACTCGTGAAGGAACTCGGAATTGAGACAATCGGGCGACGTAAGCATTTCGTCCCGGAGATCCGACGTGCTTTGATAAAAGCTGTCCGTCTGGCGAAACGATGACATCCGTTGGCAGTGAGGTGACTCCAAATCGTAACACCAAATCCTGTCGGTCATCGGAATTGACCTTCACACCAATAATCCCGGATCCCAATGCGGCCTGAACCTCGGCGGTATTGAGAACTTCCGACTCCATCGTTTGGCAAGGACCACACCAGAGTGCGTGAAAATGGATCAGCAACGGAAGTTTGTGCTCCTTTGAGAGGGATTCAGCTTTCTGAAAATCTGCAACCCATTGATTTGCCAAACTTCCGTCACCACCATACGCCGGTAAGACGAGGCAAGCCAGAAGTATTACGCCGACGGCGCTAATTGGAAAACCTTCCGTGGTCCACGTTCGTGCCATCTTCCCTGCGGCAAGCCGAATTCCCGAAAACCCCCTGTGCAGCATATCCCTCAACCTCCTCCTCGCATCCATCTGAACCAAAAGTCACGATGTGGCGCAACTCGTCCTGGTTGTCGGTGACAAATCTGTTCTCCTTTTCGCCATTTATGCAAGCGACCCTTTCACCACAGACTTGGTGTGTTATTTACAGTCCCTAATTTGATTTGTCTACGCAGAATACACACACACGTCAGGATTTCTGTTCATCCCGTTCACACGGGTTAGGTGATAAACTCGGAGAGTGGCACGAGAATGCTGGCAAAGGTTTCTCGCGATTACCGTACCGATTGGCTGAGCAGCACAAGGCAAATCTCCAGGAAGTTCCATATTGACTTGGTACGGATTCGCCGACCTGAGCCAGGTCGGCCTACGCCAAAGCAATTCTGCACGAAGTTCTATATTGACTTGGAGCCAGACTGCGGAAATGTCGATTTCCAATTGCGGCATTTCGTGAACCCGTCGGTTGTCCTGTTTGTCTAAAGGGTGTAGACTTCCAAGAGAGAAGTGCCAGACGCGCAAGTGGCGAAATTGGCAGACGCGCTAGCTTCAGGAGCTAGTGAGGTAACACTCATGCAGGTTCAAGTCCTGTCTTGCGCACTTCACCCAAACGTTGCAGCCTGATCGCTGCAGCGTTTTTTCATGCGCTGTGGCTCGATTCCCCGGCAGTCTTGGGTCCAATGGCGTGGACTTAAGGCGAGCGGGGGATGTGAATCCCCTGATTTGTTGCGAATGATGCAAAAATCAGGGCACTTACGTACCCCGCTCGCCAGTCGGATTGCTTAAGGCCACGCCATTGAACTTGGGTCAGCTGCTGGCTCCGCGATAGTGATTCAGGCTCCATTGGAACACACTGCGGGACACCAGCAACGCCGCAGCCGCAGCAATGGCAGCGACAACGGCAAACAGGCGATCCTCCAGCGTGCCGACAATGATCTGTGCGGGCACTGTCACGACGAGCAGGATCGGGACGATCCACGTAAACCCAAATTGCAGCGCCTCACCGGATTCAAATCGGCTGTCGTCTGTGCCATCGTAGATGCTGCGGGGATATTGCGCGAAAATCGTGATGTAAAACCAGAAGTCGTACAAGCCCTGATTCCGTCCGAACCAGATGCTCGTGCAGGCCGTCGTGATCATCATCGAATAAAAGAAGGCGACGGCGACGGTAATGTAGAAGAGATACATCGCGACTTGAGTCAATGAAATCGGCGACCCGATGTTGATGAGCGACCAGACCAGCAGAGCCAGCGCAAGCATGATCTGACTGATCATCGCCAGACTCACGCGTTCCAACGAAATCAGGAATTGCGAATCGATCGGTTTGGTCAAGGCAAAATCCAGTTTGCCAGTGCGAATGTTGTCACAAAATGCCGCGCAATTGGGCATAAAGAACGCTTCAACGATGGCGTTGATCAGCATTCCGGTGGACATGAAAGCGAAATACTGGTGCTGCGACCATCCTCGGATGTGATCGACTTCCTTGTAGATCACTACGAAAAGTGCGACGCGGGCGAAAAACCAGAAAAGCCTCGTCATCACCTGGATCATAAAATTCGCCGGAAACATCATCTCACGAATGAGCGAGTTTCTCACAAACATCCGGAGGACACCCGCATAGAACATCAGTCAGACCCCGCGGAATTTGTGCAACAGTGAGGGTAAAGCCACGGTATTCGACAGCGACGCAGCATCAGGCAAAGGCAGGATATCGG
>JANOUN010001048.1:0-8453 GCA_031416875.1 Planctomycetota bacterium
GACTGGCAGTACCGGTGGCTGATCCTGCATTGGAACCTGGAACAATTGCTGCGACGACTCCGCTGGCTTCAGCGGCAAGTTACGATGACGTTTTGAAGTCTGCCATCCCCGAATTCCGGGCGATCACCGAGCCCGCTCCACAAACGATTCGACCTGAGGAAGCATCTCGCCTGCTTCTGGATACGCAGTCAGGATCATCCGAAACTCGGCTAGCGATGGATCAGCCTTCGCGAGCCGCGGAAACAGATCTGCGCGAACTGGATCGCCGGATCAGGGAACAGGAAGCAAAAGACGAACAGGACGAGCATCTGGAAGGCGACTCGGTCATGCAGTCAGCGATGTCACCAACAGCTCGCACCTCGCCTCTGAACGATGTGAAGATGGAACGGCTCAAAGATGATCTCGGCGGGGAAATGATCGACGGCACAATCCGCGTCTTCTTTGAAGTCGGACAGAAGCGGGCTCATCTGCACGTTCCGTTTTCCCCACCGCTGGCCGGGTTGCCGGAAGTGGAGTGTGAAGCGGTCAGTGACAGTTCCGTGCGCTGCAAAGTCGCAGTCCGCCAGCCGTACGGCATCCGTATTGAAGCTCGACGATCCGACGCATCTCGCGCCCTGCAGACCGACATAGGATTCGCCGCCGTGTACACGCCATCGCCGCGGCGCGGATGAGGACGTCCTGTCGAATCGCAGTCGCGGCGTACTACCGCGAAAGTTTGGCGTTTTGCGGCTAGATTCTGAGTGACTGGAATTGGAGACGGGCCGAGTTATTGAAGCTCGGCCCAAAGCTGCGATTCCTGTAACTTGGACATTCATGTCCGAGAGATTGGCCAAAAACCGTCGCATTGTCGAACGACTGTCAATGTACAATAAACTTTCGCTTCGACCGTGTGTCATGGACATGCGACGGACATGAATGTCCATCCTACACAGGATTGATAAACTGTGAACTGTGCTATTTTTCCGGAAGTGACTCAAAGTCGCCGGCGGAGACGATGAAGAGGCGTTCTGGTTTCAGATGCTTCTTCAATGCCCTGTTGACATCTTCCACGGTCAGGTTGCGGATTTTTGATTCGAAGTCAGCGACATACTTCATGTCGCGTCCGATGAAGGCATACGCTTCCAGCATGGGAATCAATGAATTCTCATCCGTGCGGGAAACCTGCTGTGACTGGAGGTAGCCCTCTTTGGCCCGGTCAAGTTCCTCCTGAGTGATCCCGTCGGCGACCAGTCGCTTGAGTTCTTCCTGAATGGCTCCGTGCAGTTTTCCGGAATTGGCAGGATTGGAAATCGCGAAGACATAAAACGCTGTGCGCTCATCGACCGCAGATGCCTGCAGGTTGGATTGCACCGTGTAGGACAGGCCATCTTTCTGACGTACACGATCGGCAAGACGCGACGACAGCCCGCCCGAACCAAGGATAAAGTTCCCGATGGCTAATGCCGGATAGTCGGGATGACTGTCCTTCATTGGCAAAGTCATGGCGGCGAAGTACGCGGCGTTGGCCTTATCCGGCGTATTGATCTGGACGAAATCCCCGGTCAGATTGTTGACGGAGATTCGAGGAATCCGTTCAAACACCACCTTCGAGGTCCAGCCCTTCGTGAATTCATCGACAGCCGGAACGACGAGAGTCTTGTCAAAGTCGCCGATGATCGTCAGTTCGCCCACGGTCGATCCGACCAGTCTCTGATACACATCCTGTATCTGTTCGATGGTGACGGCCCTGGTACGTTCCATGTCCTCTTTAAGTTCTGCGATGTAGCGAGGATCATCGACGTCATACGGTGCCATTTTTCGGGTCACGGCATTCATGGCGATGGCAACCGGATCGTTGACACGCTCTGCCGCATTTGACAGCATCTCTTCGCGAATCAGTTCCAGCTCTTCCGCCGGCAGTTTTGGTCGTCTGAGAACTTCTTCGATGATACGCAGCACGGGAATGAGGTTTTCCCGATTTGTCTGCACCGTGACCGACAGATTGCCCGCGTCCCCCGACACGTTCATTTCAGCTCGATAGTTGTTGAGTTCGTCGCTGATCTGCTGGCGAGTCAGATTCTCGGTGCCGCGATCGAGCAGCCCTGGCAGCATCTTTGCGGCGACGGCGAGCCCCTTCAGGTCGTTGAGGTTCGCGTAACGCAGATTGAGCTTCAGCGTAACGGAGGAACCTCGTGTCTTGCGAGGCAGCAGCGTCACTTTGATGCCAGAAGTGAGCTGGCTTCGTTCCAGACGCAATTCAATACCTTCCGGGGATGCATCAAATTCTTCGCCCTGTACGACATCCGAGCGTCCCGCGTAGTCGCCGATCAGCTCGGCGAGATTGGGCGTGGGAGGCACAGAAGCACGTTCTGCTTCCTTGGTTGGTTCAAACAGTCCCGCTGTCCGATTGCTTCGCACCAGGTACGTCGCGGCGACGCGGTTGACTTCTTCCGCAGTGACTTTTTCCAGCTGGTCGCGATAGATAAAGAACAGTCGCCAGTCGCCCTGCGCCGCCCAGTCGCTCAGTTGAATGGCGAGTCCCTGAGAATCAGCGACCTGAATTTCCCGCTGCCGCAGCATTTCCGACCGCGCTCGATCGACTTCTTCTGCGGTGAAAGGTTTCTGGACAGAACCTTCAACTGTTTCAATCAGGTTTTGCAGCATCGTTGTGCCGTCAGTTCCCGGAGCAGCCTGGGCTCCAAACATGATGATACCTGGATCGTGCAGGGCGAAGCTGCTTCCGAAGACTCCCGCAGCCAGGCGACGTTTGACCAGCGAGTCGTAGAGTCGTCCCGACGGTTCACTGCCCATGATGGTGGTCATCACGTCGATCGTGGCAAAGTCCGGATGGCCTCCGGCGGGAATATGATATGCCAAAGCCGCAACCGCGACTTCGCCGACACGTCGCACGATGACCATGCGGTCACCGTCCTGTGCAGGTTCTTCGGTGTATGTCCTGTCAAGTTCGCGTTCTGGTTTCGGGATCGCACCAAAGTACTGCTGGATGAGCGCCACCGCCTTTTTCGGGTCAAACTTTCCAGCCACGATCAGCATCGCGTTGTCGGGCTGATAAAAGCGTTTGTAAAAACGACGGAGGTTTTCGACAGGAACTCGTTCGATGTCGGCACGATTGCCGATCGTGGACTTGCCGTAGTTGTGCCATTCGTAGGCCGTCGAGAAAACTCGCTGCATCAGGACGCGCTGCGGGCTGTTTTCTCCGCGTTCAAATTCATTGCGAACGACAGTCATTTCCGACGCCAGATCTTCCGCTTTGATTAAGCTGTTGATCATGCGATCCGCTTCCATCGAGATCGCAAATTCCAGATTTTCATCGCTGGCTGAAAGCGTTTCGTAATAGTTGGTGCGATCCAGCCATGTCGTCCCGTTAAACTGTGCCCCCCGTTTTGTGAGTTCCGCGGGGATCGCCGGTCGAGACGGCGTGCCTTTGAAAACCATATGTTCGAGCAGATGTGCCATGCCCGCTTCGCCGTAGCCTTCGTGCCGGGACCCGACGAACAGCGTCAGATTGACGGTGACGTTTGGCCGCGAGACGTCAGGAAACAACAGCACCTGCATCCCGTTCGCAAGTTTCAATTCTGTAATCCCTTCCACGGCACGGACAAATGCCGGCCCCTCATCCGCACGGGCCGTATTGACGACAACGGACATCAGAATTGCAACGACTAAACATCGAGCCATGGAAAACATCCTTATCGTATCACTGCTCTCAAACGAACTTAAACTGTACCGAATCTTCGGCACCCGGATTTCACGGTCGCCGTATGCTACCGATCCACAAGCAATGCAGAAAGGAAACACACGGCATTTCTTGAATGGCGACTGGAGTGATCGTGCGCGATGCCAATATGCTGACGGTCGCTCAATCGTGATCAATTAGTCGCGGGCAGGATTGTGATGTCTTCGTCGCGGATCGTCGATTCCTGTGATCCCTGAAGCAGTGTCGTCTGATGCGTGGTGGAGCCATCTTTGCGGATGCTGACAACCAGTCTGTCGCAAGAGGCATTCTCGTCCTCCAATTCCTCGCTGCTGAGTTCGTATGTGATCCGCATCCGCTCGGAGTCGTCGGGATCTTGTGCCTCAGCACGCTGTCGCACGATCCAGCAATGGTCACCGATGACGAGTCGGTCTCCTGTTTGCATCCGCAGCGACCGTCCCTGGCTGCCGACGATGCGGACTCGATCGGAATTCACCCAGCTTCGAAGCGTCTGCCTGAGTGACGAAAAAAGGGAGTCTCCGGAATCGGCGATTGCCACGGCACAAGTCCTTTCCACGATGTTTGAACGCGAATCTTGAGCCTGCAACTGAACATACCGTAGTTGGCCCCAAAGAATCACAGTCGGCGGAGCGACTGCGCTACGTAGGCGACGTCACTCCGTGACTCGCATTCTTGTCAACGTACGCAGCGAAAACAACGCCGCGCGGCTCGCAGTGCAAACTCTCGTCACAGAAAACGTCATCAGGCTCGAAGAGTGCTGGCAGCTCGGACGGTGATGAATGAGGGGATTTCCGCCACGATGGGGCTCGTCCCCAATGGCGTGGACTTAATGAGCGGAATGGCGCTAGCCACCGCTAACTGTCCTGAAAACATCGGCGGCTAGCGGTCTGTTGAGTTAGTGGTTTTTGGGGCTCATGATCATACCAACCCGAAGCGCCAGCGAGGAATTCAGCCGTTTCTGCCTCGCTGGCGCTTCGGGTTGGCATTAAATCAACACCGGCTAGCGCCGTGCCGCTCACGGTGAATCGACTTAAGTCCACGCCATTGAACGCGGGGTCTGTGGGGAACAAAGGACGACCTCGACTCTCACAAATCATTGGGTTGCGTGTGAAGCCCGCGCCAAGTGTTCTTCTGCGATTCCCCTGGCAGGTTGAATGGATGTCGTGGAGGCTAAACATTCGATGCGGAGTGCAGTATAAACCGCCGCTCTGAATCAATGTCTCAACTTCCAGTTTTTTGTCCATGAATCTGTTTCGGACGACACGTTATGAAGATCCGTGAAATTCGCTGTGCCGGTTTGCGCGGGGCGACTCCTGAAGGTGGCTGGAGCAACGAGCTGCGGCCTGACGACTGCGTGCATACTCTCATCGCCGTCCATACCGACGACGGTGCCGTGGGACTGGGCAGCGTCTTTACCAACGACGCGCTCGTCCGCGCTTCGCTGGCGATGCTGGAGCCGCTGTATCGCGGTGAGAATGCACTTGAGCCGGAACGTGTGAGTGAAAAACTGCATCAGAACATGTTCTGGCTCGGACGCGGTGGTTCCATCACGCACACCATCAGTGGCATCGACATCGCGCTGTGGGATCTGCTCGGAAAAGCCACCGGGCAACCGGTCGGGCGACTTTTGGGCGGTCGATATCGGGAACGCGTCCAGCCGTATGCGTCATTGCTGATGGATGAACCGGACAAACTGCGGGCTCATCTGCTGGCGGTGAAGGCGCAGGGATTTCGAGCGTTCAAGATTGGCTGGGGACCGTTTGGTCGTCGAAATGCGGCGACCGATGAAGCCATCGTCAAAGCGGCGCGCGAAGCGGTTGGCTCTGAATCCCGACTGATGGTGGATGCCGGTGGCAGTGATGCGTATTGGACCAACGGCTACAAATGGGCGCTGAACACGGCAAAGATGCTGGCAGATTATGATGTCCATTGGTTTGAAGAAGCGCTGAATCCGGATGCTCTCGAAGACTACGTCAAACTTCGCGAACACTCCCCAGTGCCGATCGCCGGGGGAGAAGTGCTCACACGACGTCAAGCGTTCCAGCCATGGCTGCAGGCCCGAGCATTTGACATCGTGCAGCCGGACGTCACGAAGGTTGGCGGCATCAGCGAAGAACGCCGCATCGGCTGGATGGCTCAGGAACACGGCGTGCGATTCATCCCGCACGGCTGGAACACAGCCGTGGGACTGGCCGCCGACCTGCATCTGGCATCTGCTTTTCCGGGAACGGATCTGGTCGAATACCTCACCGGTTCCCCATTCATCGACGAAATCACCGTCGGCGGCTGGAAACTGGATGCGGACGGAATGCTGGCCATTCCCGATACACCCGGCCTTGGCCTGAATCTCGATCCCGATGTCGTGAAGAAATACACTGGCGTTGATAACCTGCTGGAATGTTGAAAAAGGTGTCTGGAACTTTGGAGGCATTAGAAATCACGCAAAAATCGGATGCCGGAGAGTTCCAGACACCTTTTTCAATCTCAACCTGCCGCTTTGCGAGCCTCCCATGCCCAAAGGTCTTTCCGAGAAATCCAAACAACTCCGCCGCCATCTGCTCAACCACAATGCTCCGGACGTGATGCACCGGATGCAGGAATCCGGCATGTCAGATCCGGTCGGGCTCATCATTGAGATGACCGACGATATCGGCAAACAGCTGACCTACGCGGCCCTTGAGAAACAGGGCATGCCCAGGCACGAGATCCCGGAACTCATCGCGTCTTACTGCAAGAACGCGATCCCGACCTTCAAAGCCGTAATCACCTTCGAGACCGCCAAAAAGATCCTTCACATTACCTCCGAAACCGCGATCCAAAACCTCGCCGCCCCACGCAAACCGGGCGTCCACTGGCTCGTCGTCGTGGCAGGCGGTGGCAACAGTTACGCACAGGTTCCAATAACGAAGCGTTAAACGAATTCGTCAGAATACGGTGCCCCCTGTAGCCGGATTCGTCAGAATTCGGATTCTCGTTCTCTGCTCACATTCCCCAGAGTTCTCAAGAACTTTACTACAAGTATTCATTCAATCGCTCTGTACTACTCACAGTTGGTTTCTTGTTCTCGCACGAAGAACTTCAGACGTCTGTTTGCAGAAGTCAGGTCAGGTCTGGCAGAGAAATGAGCGGCAGAAAAATACAGACCACGACTTGAGGTCTTGCTGCAATTCATTTTTCTGCCATCAATTTTTCTGCCGGATATGTTCCTGTGTGAATGACAACGCTGTCCTTGTGTCCGAATTCGGCGATGGGTTGCTGGTGAAGCCCGCGCTGTGGTGTTGACGTCGCATCCCCCGTTGTCGATCTGAGCCAGATCGACCTACATTCAAGCCCTGCCGCTCGCCCGCGGTTCACACAGCCCCGCCTTTACTTCCTCCGCCTCTTCAAACAACGACTTTTGAACAATCGCCAGCGAGCGCTCATGCGACTTGTCGGCATCCTTACGAAGCTCTTCCACTGCCTGCATCGCTTCCAGTGCCTCCTGTTCTGTTTCAAACTGACACGCCTTGAAGCGATCCTCCAGAGCCTCATAGATCCCGGCTCGGCGAGACATCCCGCGAAACTCGAGTTCGGCGTCCAGGAGACTGCTCTGCAGCTCAAAGAACATCGGCTCGTCCCCACAGACTTCTTTCAAAATCTGCCAGTCTTCACCGCGCAGCAGATTGTCGTCATGGATGACAGGACACTCACACCATCCATGCGATTCACGATTGGCTGGCCCCGCGTTTCGCGCTGATCACTATTGCCAATATCTTTTTGCCATGGTTACGCCTCTTTCGTCAGACGCACAAGGTCGTCGATTCGTTTGATGAATCCGTGCACCGCCATGTAGCCGACTGCACGATGCAGATGCAGTCGGAGTTGTTTGATCAGCGTCTCCGTATCCACGGGCAAGCCATCGTTTTTGCAACGCTGTTTCAGCAGGGCCAGATACAGCTCGTTGTGTTCGCCACCGAAAACTTGCCACGTCATTTCGACGTTGCTGTCGGCCGGGATGTCGATCGGGGTTGGTGGAGTCAATTCTTTCAGCGACAAGCACAACGCCCAACGGCAAAGGATATTCCATTGCTGAATGCCGGTGCGGGTTTTCAGGCGAATCAACTGTTCTTTGGCCTGGTTGGAAAGGCGGACTTGTTTGATGCTCATGCCGTCACCTTGTCCTTGGCGTTCGCCTGCCAGAAGTAGCCTTCTTCCACGCGAGTCATGCGGCCAGCCTCGTCGTAACAAAGGTGATACGCACGCGCCAGGCTGGGTTTCAATTGCTCAAAGTAATTCACTTCGATTTCTGTGTCCGTCGACAGAATGATGACCTGATGACTGGCGTGCGGGAAGTATCGCTCCACAAGCTGATTGCGGTGTTCCGAGTCCAGACGGCCCATCGGCGTATCAATAATTGCTGGCAATGGTCGAGCCGACGCCTGGGACAGCCCCCACAAGACACTGATCGCGAAGATTTGTTTTTCACCCTCACTCAGTCGATCCTTTGGCAGCACCATTCCCAACTTGTCGATCAGCGTGATCGCAAAACTTTCGGGATCGATCACAACTCGCTCCACCAGTTCCTGCTTATGCAGCAGGAATCGGAAGGATTTCGTCACCAGCTCAGAAAGGTGAGCAATCTTTTTCACCGTTGCCCGTCGCAGAAACACTTTCATCGTTTCCTGAGTTCTGCTGACCAACGCTCCGATGCGGGCATTCTGGTCGCTCAGAACTTTCTCATTGATGTGCTGCGTGTTCA
>JANOUN010001049.1:0-3185 GCA_031416875.1 Planctomycetota bacterium
CAACCGCGCCAAGAGTGATTTCCTGGCCAACATGAGCCATGAAATTCGGACTCCGATGAATGGTGTGATGGGTATGGCGGAGTTGGCTCTGCAGACATCTCTCACGGAACAACAGCGTGAGTATCTGAACATTGTGCTGCAATCAGCCGACGCGCTCCTGCGGCTGCTCAATGACATTCTGGACTTTACCAAGGTGGAAGCCGGAAAGCTGGAACTGGAGACAATCGATTTTCTCCTGCGCGACAGCTTGGGGGATGCCATGAACACCTTTGGTCTGCGAGCCGCCGAAAAGGGTGTGGAATTGACGTATCTTGTGCCGCCGGATGTGCCCGACGCCCTCATCGGCGATCCCGGGCGCCTGCGACAAATCGTGATCAACCTCGTGGGAAATGCGTTCAAATTCACCGAGCAGGGTGAAATCGTCATAGTCGTCACCCTGGAGTCTCAGGACGAATCACACGTCGAGCTGCATTTCGTCGTCAGTGACACGGGCATCGGGATACCTGTCGAAAAACAAAAACAGATTTTTGACGCCTTCAGCCAGGCCGACACGTCCACCACCCGCCGCTATGGAGGCACTGGTCTTGGATTAGCGATCTCGATGCAATTGGTCAAACTCATGGATGGGAACCTCTGGGTCGAGAGCACGCAAGGCGAGGGGAGTGCCTTCCATTTTACGGTTAAGTTTGGGCTTGCTTCGGGGGCACCCGCCAGCTTTTGGCTGAGTCCCGAAGGACTGGCAGGCGTGCGTGTGCTTGTTGTGGATGACAATCGCACCAATCGCCGTATCCTTGAGGATCTGCTCACGAATTGGGGGATGCGACCAAGCATGGCCGTCGGCGGGCTCGATGCACTGGTTCAACTGAAAGACGCCGTGAGTCGCGGTGAGCCGTTTCGTCTGGCATTGCTTGATGTCATGATGCCCCACATGGATGGCTTTATGCTTGCGGAGCGTATTCGTCAGGAATCATATCTGAATGACTGTACTCTGATCATGCTGTCATCCGCGGGGCAGACAGAGAACTCTTCGCGCTGCGAGGAGCTGGGGATTGCCCGATATCTGATCAAACCGGTGAAGCAATCTGACTTGCGCGAAACGATTCTGCGGGCTCTGAGCACCGAAGTGATACCGTCCCTTTCGCTGCGACACGTCCCGTTGCCGGCGGTGGAATCCCGATCGCTCCGCATCCTGCTCGCCGAAGATGGCTTGATCAATCAGCGTGTCGCGTGTGGTCTGCTTGAGAAACGCGGACACAAAGTCGTTGTGGCGAACAACGGTCTCGAAGCGGTGGAGGCAGTCGAGCGTGAGGCGTTCGATCTCGTGCTGATGGATGTGCAGATGCCGGAGATGGATGGTATTGAGGCCACTGCTGCTATTCGCCAGCTTGAACAAACCACTGGTCACCGCATCAAGATTATTGCCATGACGGCACATGCCCTGAAAGGCGATCGAGAGCGATGCCTTGCGTCTGGGATGGACGACTATTTGACGAAACCAATCCGCCCAAAAGCCCTTTATGCGATGCTGGACGGCATTGCTTCGGCCGAACACGTTGAACATGCATCCGTACCGACCGAATCGATTATCGATTTTGACGCCGCTCTTGAACAGATGGGCGGAAGTGAAGAAACGTTGCGGGAAATGATCCCGCCGTTTATCGAGGAGACCGGCGAACTCCTGTCGGCGCTGCGCGAAGCCGTCGGGCAGCAACACACGGCTGAGGTACTGCGTCTGGCCCATACGATCAAGGGGACTGCGTTCTGCTTTGCTGCCGAGCCCACGGCGGCGGCGGCCTTGCGGCTGGAAATGATGGGCAGGCACAATAACCTGACCGATGCGGACGAAGCCTGCGCAGCGCTCGAATACGAGGTCGAACGACTCACGCAGGCTTTATTGGATTTTGCAAAAAATTAAGAACCCCTCCGTGGCTGCGTTCTGCCAGGGGTTCTAAAATGGTCGGCTGTGCCTTGGCAAGACTTGATCTTCAGGTAGGCCGGACCAAGCGAAACGCCGTTCCGGCAGATCGACCAAGTGCCGGAACTACGCTTCGCTTGGTCCGGCCAACCCTAGGCGCATGTCTTCACAGCGCACTCGCTGGGTGTTGACTACTTATTAAGCCGCGTTCAGAATGAGATGCGGAGTTTTCTGTAGGGTGTGGCAAGCGAGCAACGCGAGCGCGGGCACACCGAGGATTCAGCGCAAATGTGGTGTGCCTTCGCAGCTTGCCAGCTGCTTGTCACACCCTACGAATTTCAAAACTCCGGATACCATGCTGAACCTGGGTTAGACCGCATTTCTTCGAGGGGTAAGCTGCCAGCTTGCGTCTCCCCATGCCGTTTGGCAGGTTTTCGGCGGTCCCGGGCCATGTGACGAGTTGATGTTTCGCCGTTGGAAAAAACTTTGGCGAAAGTTCGAGTTTTTGCGGTTCCCGTCGGAAATTCGAGTCCCGATTGTCCCCCAGAGGGTAGAAGTCGTGTTGGCGGAAGCGATTCGTCCGCGGCTTTTGAGGCAAGTGCTGAACTGCGACACCCGTTGCAGGGGGCTGGCGTGTGAATTGGACTCACATATTTCGAATATTTGAATCAACTCGGGAAGGTCGATCTTCCGCCATCTCGAGTGGATTTTTGCATGCGCTGAAGGCGCTCTGTTCCACACCGTCCGGTTCGCGCAGGCCGAAGGCTCAGGCGTGTGGTCAGGCGGAGAGACTGGAAGTTCGCCAGGTGTTGAGCGTAGCAAACCTGGCAGTCGTGATGAATGCTGCGGCGGTGAGCGAGTCGGAGGCTCAGGCGCCCGGTTTCGATGTGCCAAGGCCGGAGCAAACGGCGGATGCGGGAGCCGTTGGCGAGCCGCCTGCGGTTGGTCACGACAGTTCTCAGTCGCTGCAGAACGATCGAGCAGAATCTGATTCGATCTGGAATCTGGCGGGCCTTTCCGCGGCAGACCGCAGTGCATTCCCTGCCGTGAACACTTCAGGGAATCTTTTGAATTCGTCGGTTGCTGTTCCGATGGTGCCACCGAAGATCGCCGTCACGACCTCAGGTCTCAACGATCCTCTGCATTCATTCATAGATGAAGCGTTTCATGACAGCGGCAATATTCCTGGCAGTTCATTGCCTTCATCCACCATCGACACATCTGTCGCCTCCGCTTCGCCCGTGTTGCCGGTCCCGGAAGTCCTGACGCC
>JANOUN010001050.1:0-1685 GCA_031416875.1 Planctomycetota bacterium
GTAGGCGACGTCGCTCCGCGACTCGCATTCGTTTCTTGCCCTTTCCGCAATCAACTCCACTGTGTCGGAACAATAATCGCCGATTACTTGCTTCACCGTACTGCATCCGGGGAATCTCAGTCGGCGGAGCGACTGAGCTACAATGGACATGGCGTTGACGTTGATGACGTAGAAGTCAAGCGTCAGGGCAGCGGTGCCTGGCAATAATTTTCCGCGCAGCACGCAGTCCATCGACGGCGGCGGTCACAATCCCGCCGGCGTAACCAGCGCCTTCGCCGACAGGATACACGCCGGGCAGCATGGGGATTTCACATGTGGCCGGATCGCGATCGATGCGGACCGGCGAGCTGCCTCGCATTTCGGGCCCGACAAGTACAGCGTCCTGCAGAAACTCGCCGCGCCATTGGGCATCCATCATCGGCAGACCGGATTTTATCGCTTTCAGAATCAACGGAGGCAGCACGGCGGACAAATTCCTCGCGCGCGTACCGCGTTCGTACGATGAAGGAAGTTGCTCAGTCGGCGACGGCGTCCGATCGGCAAGAAAATCTGTCGCACGCTGGACCGGAGCGTAATAGTTACCGCCCGTCATTTCGAAAGCCAGCGATTCATACTGCCGCTGAACATGAACACCGGCCAGTGGATGACTGCTGCCAAATTCATGTGGTTCCAGTGTGACCACCAGTCCGCTGTTTGCAAATGGCGTGTCATGCCGCGAATTGCTCATGCCGTTCGAACAGTACATGTTGGGTTCAGACACACTGGGAATCACGATTCCCCCGGCACACATGCAGAAAGTGAACAAGTCTTTCTGGCCTTTGGCGATGAGTGAATAATCTGCGGCTCCGAGCAGTGTCAGATAGTCTGCATCGCGACCGTACTTCCGCTGATTGACAGTTTCCTGCGGCTGCTCAATTCTAAGCCCGAGCTGAAACGCTTTCTGCTTTAGTGGCAATCCGGTCTTCAGCAGCATCTCATACGTATCTCGGGCGCTATGACCGATCGCCAGCAGACAGACGGACGATTCAATGAAGCCGGATGATGTTTCCAGTCCCTGCAACTGGCCATTCTGAAATCTCAGACCTTCCAGACGACAGCCGAATTTGTATTCGCCGCCGAGTGCCTCAATCTTGCGCCGAAAATTGCGGCAGATCAGCGGCAGCTTGTTACTGCCAAGATGAGGACGATGTTCATAAACCAGTGACGGACGTCCGCCACAGTCGACGAAACTCTGCAGCACCCAGTCCACATCCGGTCCGGCAATGCGACATGTCAGTTTGCCGTCGCTGAAACAGCCCGCGCCACCTTCACCAAACAGGTAATTGTTTTCGCAGTCGTGTTCACCGCCGGAATCGAAAACGCGAATTGCAGGCACTCGATCACGCACCGCCTGACCGCGTTCGACGATGATCGGGCGATAGCCGTGCAGTGCGAGAAAGTAGCCAGCCAGCAATCCCGCAGGTCCCGATCCGACAATGACTGGCCGATGCGGCAGCGGCTGTGTGCCGGGTTCCGGCTCTTCAAAAGCAGGGGGCAACCATGGAGCGATGTCCATGCCGTCCGCAAAGGGCATCGAATCCGCGTCGGGAAGCGACAGAGTCAGCGAATACACAAACTCCATGCGATGACGGCTGCGGGCGTCGAGACTTTTGCGCAGGATTTTCAGCGTCGAAAGTTCATCCGCG
>JANOUN010001051.1:0-4713 GCA_031416875.1 Planctomycetota bacterium
TCAGCGTCTCACTTGCCGGGGCGTTGCCGATTTGGTGTTCGCCCACCAGCGGGGTGAACTTTACGCCCAACCGCTGCAACCCGAACCCCGCTGCGGCAGTGGTGAATTGCGAAGCAGCAAAGAATGAGCGAATTCTGCGGACTTTCAGGGTTCTGCCTTAGAAGAAAGCTGTGCCGGGATTCGGTAATTGACCGGCCACGATTCTCGCCATATAGTCGTTTTGTTGTGAAGTCGATTCAAGGTGGTCGCTAATGTGGACAGTGAAGTCCGCGAGCAGCAGGCGATGCCGGCAGTCAACACATGATAAGTCTGATTTCAGGGAGGGAATCAAATCGCCAGGCATGATGCCGCTCGGTGACACGCTACTGAGACACATGATCGGGAACTGCAATCGTTGCAGCGATGATCGAGGGGAAAGTCATGCCGATGAGTCCTTGGATTTTCAAAATCCGGTCGCTCCTGTTGCTGGCGCTGGCGGCACTGCTGGCGTCGTCAGGAGCAGCAGCAGAGGACGCTTCAGGTGTGGATCTTTCCATCTACGCCGATGCCGAACAGGCCAAACTGGCGGGCGAACAACTTGAAAACAGTCGACAGTGGGTCGAAGCCATCACGCTGTATGAAGCGTCTCTCGAACAGTGGCAGAACGACGAAGGTCTCAAGTACGCTCTGCGTCGCACACGAATTCACTTCGGGGTCGATCGACGCTATTCGGATCGCAGCTTCGAAAATCAATTACTCACGAAGGGCCGCGCCGAAGCACTCGATCTGTACGAAGACATTCTTTCCCGGATTCAATATGAATACGTTGACAGCATTTCACCCACCCGGTTTGTCGCGCATGGTACCGAAAGTCTGTACATGGCGCTCAGGAACGAAAAGTTTCTTGGTCGCAATGTGAAGCCTGGCAATGATGAAGCAGTGGAACGAGTTCGCAGTGCTCTGATCAAGGACTTCTGGAATCGTCGGCTCGAAACGCGGATGGACGCTCGATCGGCCATCACCGCTGTGTGCGAACTGTGCAATCGCGAACTCGGAATTTCCGGCACGGCGGTTGTCATGGAATACATTTTTGGCGGCTGCAATGCACTCGACGAATACAGCAACTTCCTCACGCCCGATCGATACAACGATCTGTTCGGAAGTATTCAGGGAGAACTGGTCGGGATCGGCATTGAGATGAAGGGTGTCAAGGGACGAGGCATGCATCTGGTGAACGTGCTGCTGGACAGTCCAGCGGAACAGGGTGGATTGCAGCCGGATGATTACATCGTCGCGATTGACGGTCAGGACTGTCGTGATCTTTCTACCGACGATGCCGCGCGCCTGTTGCGAGGTTCCGGTGGCAGTCAGGTGAAGCTCACCTTCGAGTCCCCCGGAGGATCTCAGAAATCCAGCACGTTCACTCGACAGCGTGTTCAGATTCGCAGCATCACCCGGACCGTCATGCTGGATGAAACCCAGGGCATCGGATTCATCCGCATGGAAGGGTTTCAGAACAATACAGCTGAGGAACTGGATGAAGCGTTGCGCACACTGGAGCGCAAGGGCATGAAGGCGCTCATCTGGGATCTGCGAGGCAATCCGGGGGGGTTGCTGGAAACGGCCGCAGCCGTTATCGAGCGGTTTATCGATCGTGGCGTATTGGTTTCCACGGAAGGCCGTGCACCAGAGCAGTCGCAGGTGTTTCAGGCGCACGGCAACAATGTTCGCCACTATCCGTTGACGCTGCTGGTTGACGAAAACAGTGCGAGTGCCAGTGAGATTGTGGCCGGAGCGATCAAAGATCATCATCGCGGCACAATTGTGGGACGCAAGACATACGGCAAGTGGTCGGTCCAGAGCATCATTCATCTGCCAGGGGAGACGGGCCTGAAACTCACGACCGCAAAATTCTTTTCACCTGCTCATGAAAACTACGCTGGTAGAGGTCTGGAACCCGACGTGACTGTGCCTTCACCGGCAGACACGCAGGTGACCGGCTTCCGTGGTCGGACGTCCGATGAGATATCTGCTGACGCGGACGTCGCCGCGGCGATCGAAGAACTGCAGACTCGTCTCACCCGCAAATAACTCAGGCACACCGCGTGGCTTCACCTCTGCTTCACAACAGCCACGGTTCCAGGCCGGCGGAAGTCTTTGAAGATTTCTTTCCTGACGGTGTGGTCGCAATTGATTTTGCCGATGAAGCCCGCACACTTCTGGTCGGTACAAAATCCGGTCATCTGTGTCTGTTGAATCAGAACGGCGACCGGCTTGTCGAAGACCGCAGTTTTGTCGGACTTCGTAAACTGGTCTGGTCCGACAGCGGAGAGATCGGCGTCGCGGTACTTGGCGACAGCCGGATATTGTGCTTCGATGCGAGATTAAAGCCCTTATGGGACGCTGCGATCACTGGTCGAATTGTGAGCATTGCGATCGCACCGCACGGCAGCCATATCGCGTTCAGCAGCGATGCTGCCAGACTGCATATCGTCACGGCCGATCGTAAAGAGATCGCCAGGGTCGATACGAAACGAGCCATGGAGCATCTGACGTTTCTCGCCGAAGCACCGGAACTGATCGGTGCGGCTGAGTTTGGTCAGTTGTGCCGATTCGACCTCAAGGGCAAAGAAATCTGGAACGAGCGTCTGATGAACAACGCCGGCGACATGGCGGTTTCGGAAGGCGGCAAACGAATTTTCCTGGCGGCATTCAACCACGGCGTTCAGGTCTACGATCGCTCGGGAACTCAACTGGGATCGTTCGCCATTGATGGCATTCCCAGCCGCGTTTCGGCCTCGGCCACGAAGAATCGCGTTGCCGTGCTGACGCTGGAGAACCGGATTTTCTGGCTCAACTTCGAAGGCACCATTCAGTGGGCTGTGGACATCTCGCAGGATCCGCCCGTCCACATCTGCACCGGCCCGCTCGGCGACCGCCTGTTCATCGCCACTCAATCCGGCTGCGTGTTGCAGGTTGCCTGGCCGTAGCCAGCATTGCGTACGGCAGGGTAGGCCGGACCGAGCAAACCCGGCAAAAAGCCGGATCGGCGACCGCCAGTCGAACGCAAGTCCTGCTGAGAACGTGTCGCAACGCGAAAATCGGGTTTGCGCTGTTCCGGCACACGCGGCGGCCTTGGTCCGGCCTGCACTGTGCGCAATCCAAGTTAGTTCACGTCGTTCCGCCGCGTCGCATTTGAATTGACACCCTTACGCTTCTTCACTCTCGTTGACCTGCGACGCCAGTTGTTCCAGAGCTTCGACAAACTCGTGCAGGAATCGCTGTGAATCTGCCACATTGATCATCGCGGCATCCGTGCGAAGACTGATCGACAATTCGCCTGCGTACTCACCGATTGACACGGCGGCGCGGGTATTGGGTCGCACCGGGGCGACGCCCGTCAGGCGTTCGACAAGCACGCTGCCGGCGATCCACTTGCCGTCGTTGAGCGGAAAGCGTCCGCTGAATCTTCGCCGGATATCGCCGATATTTGCCAGCACAGCGGTACTCAGACATGACTTCAGACCCAGAAACATCTTCATGCCGCGCGGAAACTTTCGCAGTACCTTAAAAATCTTGAGACATACGATTCCTTCACGATTGAAGACGACATCGCCCGTTTGGCGGTGAATCGATTTCAGCAGCGCGTCCATATCATCGCATTCGCGCTGACGCCGAGTGACGAACGCATAGCTCACGACGTTGGCCACAGGCATCTGATCGTGAACCCGAGTCCGCATGCTCACGGGAACACTGAGGCGAATCCAGCTTTTCCCGTGGTCGGGCCTTGTCCTGGAATTCCAGCGACGAATGTGCAGCAGAAACTGGCCGATAAAAAGATCGTTGATCGAAACGTCGTGCGCTGCTGCGACGGCTCGGAGATTTCGATGCGAGGCTTTGGGAATGACGGCTTCCAGAATGGCTGGTGCTGATGCCGCGGCGGATGGCAGCGCAGCAGAAACGACGGAAGGAGCCAGCGTCACAGGTTTTCGCAACAACAGGCGGGAGATTTTTCCAACGGTCTTCTTGAGTGATTTTTTCTGCCTTTCGGCGGTGGCATCTCCGGCGTCGTAGTTTTCTCGCTGGAGCAGCAGCTCCTTCCGCGGTTCGTCGAACACAGGTCGCTTCGCATCAGCCGACGCTGTTTTCTGACCATAGCGCGCCAGCAATTCGCCAAGCATCTGAATGCCGCCGATTCCGTCGCAGCAGACGTGATGAATGTAGAGAATCAGTCGCGACTGTGTCGGTGAGGCTCGCACAACAACCTGCAATCCGGCTTCGGACGTCAGATCAATCGAACGCACCTGCGGCACAAATTCTGCGACAGATGCTTCATCGCCGTCTCTCCAGTCCAGACGTCCCGCAGGGAGCGATGCCGTTGCTAAGGTCGTCAGCGGCTGCCAGCACCAGCCTCGGCCCGGAATTTCCGTGACGCAACAATTCAGAAAAGGATGGCACTGAATGAGTTCATCCAGAGCCTGCTGCAATGCGGACTGCTGAAACGCACCTGACAGCTGTGCGGCCATGACGAACACCATCGGATGCGACGGTCGATCATCGACCAGCATGTAGTATTCGAAGTCGGACAGTGGCAGCGGAAACATAATTGTGGGCAGGTGTCCAGGCTCGCCAGTCATTTCGAAAGGGCATGCTTTTCAATCGAATCCGGCAGGCGGGCTGTTGATCTAATACCAACCCGAAGCGCCAGCGAGGCTGACATGGCTGAATTCCTCG
>JANOUN010001052.1:0-3766 GCA_031416875.1 Planctomycetota bacterium
GATACCTCGCTTTTTGTACCGGCAAGCTGACGCATGCCGCTCGCCAATTCTCTCACTCATGACCGCGTGGAGTATAATTTCGTCTTATGCAGCTGCCTGCGAATTTCGCGACATGCCGACGATCAACCCTACCGCAATCAGGCTCACGAGCAGATTGGTTCCGCCATAGCTGATAAAAGGGTGAGGCACGCCTTTCGGCGGAACCAGTGCTGTGACCACGGCAATATTGGCCATGGCCTGGAAGATCAACTGCACCAGCAGCGCTGTTCCCAAAATCCATTCGAAGGACGTTCGTGGCAGGTGCCGCAGCACCGAACGTCCCGTCAGAAACACGGCCATCCAGACAAAGCACACCGCCAGCGTGCCAATCAGTCCCAGCTCCTCGCCGATCACCGCAAACACAAAGTCTGTATTGGCTTCGGGCAGGTAGCTGAGTTTCTGCCAGCCGCTGCCGATCCCGGTCCCTTCAAGTCCACCAGAACCAATCGACATCAATGACTGGCGGATCTGCCACGGTGCCTGACTCAGATCCTTCCACGCATCCATGAACCCGGAAATTCGCTCTGCCTGATACGGCCGCAGAATGAGTAACGAAGCGGCGGCGGGAATCGCACAGCAGGCACACATCACGAAATATCGCAGTGGCCAGCCACCAAGAAACAGGGTCAGAGCGTACCCGGTCAGCAGGAACACAGTCGCACCGAGATCCGGTTCGATCGCAACGAGGGGAGCCACAATCAGAATTGGAAACAGGATTCCGGGAACTGACTTCAGTCCAAATCCAGACGTGCTCCGTAATTTGACGAGCATTGATGCGGCAAGAACTGGCATCACAATTCTTCCGAGTTCAGAAGGCTGCAGTGAAAGCCCTGAGAAGCGCAGCCAGCGCTGAGCCCCGTTGATGCGGCTGCCGATGCCTGGCACCAGGAGGATCACCAACAGAAACAGCAGCACACCGTACATGCGAACGGCATGCCGCTGCAGCCAGTCGGCGGAAATATTGGACGTCACCCAGGCACAGGCCAGTGACAGCGCGAGATACGCCAGATGACGACCAAGGAACACGGAATCCTGTTCGCTGGGACGTGACGTGAGGCTGGCGCTTTGCACCATCTGCACACCGACACAAATGAGAACTCCCACCAGACACACCAACAGATGCCGCATTCTGCTGCGATCATTGAACGCGGAACGGAATCGCGCGGTCAAAGTCTCTCGCTCAGGATTAAAATCCGTGGCGTTGTTCATAACTTGTGATCAAAGTCGATTGCGAAAGTGGTATGCAATTGCGTACGCTTCCACCCGCCGAGGGAATGGTCGGTCGTTTTGCGGCTGTTGGACAGGGACGTCCACATTTCTTATTCGGCATTTGAACAGGATGGCATCGATTCACAGCACGGATCGATGACTGTGGCGGCTGAGTTGCGTGACGGTTAAGTCGCATGGCGCATGAGCAGTGTGGGTAAAGATTGCGGTTGGTAACGGTTTCACCGCTGTGTTCCGGTTTGCTCCCCGAAGAAATGAAGAATCCCGTCATGTGCGCTCAAGTTTTCTGCCGTTCGCTCTGTGTTTATGTAGTCGCCATCCTCGCAGGAATCGCGTCGCGACCTGATGCGGTCGCTGACGAAGCCTGGGGGTCAATCAAAGGGCGGATCGTTTACGGCGAAGACGCACCGGCGACAGAAAAGATCGATGTCGAACGCGACACTGAAGTTTGCGGAATTGTCGGGCTGGTCGACGAATCACTGATCATCCAGAAAGATAACCGAGGCGTTCGCAACGTCGCCATCTGGCTGGAAACTCGCGACGAGATTCCTGTACATCCGAGTCTCAAAGAACCGCCACAGGCAGCGCCGGCGATTGACAACCTGGACTGCCGCTTTGAGCCCAGGATGCTGGCCGTGCGCACTGGCCAGACGTTTGAACTGAAGAATTCCGATCCGGTTGCCCACAACGCCGCCGTGTACGCTCGCCGGAACACACCGTTCAGCGAAATTATCCCGATGAATCTGCCACTGCAGAAAAAGTTCACCAAGGCTGAGACGCTGCCTGTTCGAGTCGATTGTTCAATTCACGCATGGATGAAAGCATGGTTGATTGTGGCCGACCATCCGTACGTCGCGGTCACTGGCAAAGACGGCAGCTTTGAAATTCGGAATGTCCCCGCTGGCGAATGGAAATTCCGATTCTGGCATGAACGGCCAGGCTATGTGCAGAGTCTGGTTGCCGATGGTAAACCCGCCCCGCTGGAAAAAGGCAACTGGGTGCTGAGCATCACCGCCGACAAGACTCTGGATCTGGGAGACCTCATCGCCCCGGCCGAACAGTTTGTGGTTAAGAAAAAGTAGGGAAGTGCCCGCGGTGATTCACGTACCCTGGACATGCATGTCCGAGTTCTCGCCAGAAAACACACACTTGCCGGACGCCTCACTTTCCATTGTCCGTATCATCTGGCGGTTCGTTGATTTCCCGAGAGATTTCATGGTCCAGACTCATGTCGGCATCCTGAACCTTGAGCTTTTCCGTATTGCACTACTTGACGTACAAGAATTCGTTTGAGTTCAGGATCACATGACACAGATCGGCCAGCGCTGCATGAGTGGGCGTGGCGGGGGTGCTGTTACCACGTTGAGCTGACAGGCGAATCGCATGGTCGGACGAATCTTCAAAGATCCCTGGAACCGGTTCGAATCGCCAGAAGCCTTGAGTCGCTGCACCAGGTTTTTCAGACGTCAAGAGCAGCTGTTCCACCGGCAGCGCGGTGGACGACAGGCGAATGTCATCCAGCAGGCCGTCGAACAAGCTGTCATTAGAACCAGTCCGAAACCCCAGACTCAGCGGGACAGAATTACTGACGTCCGAAGAAATACTGTGCTTGATCGTCGAGACCTGCATCAGTTCATCGTCGTTTGAAAGGTTCTTCAGGTAGAACGTCGCTGTTCCGGAATCCGGCCCGGATGCCGCGGGAGTCACGCTCACAGCTGCAAAATACGGCGTATTGAGTTCCACGTGCTGATCGGAAAACAATGCCGCTTCACGAATCCCTTCTCCATCTCCATCGCCGAACAATTGCAGCACCAGAGTCTGTGGTTTGCGACGCGAAGTTTTGCCTGTAACGCCGAACGACCAGCCCTGCCTCTGTTTGGCACCGTCCAATTTCGCGGCAATGGTCCGGACGGCACCGGTTTCGTACACCGACCGAATCTGCAGGCACGCTTCAATCGTAAACGTCGCTCCATGCTGCAGCGCTGTGGAATCAGCCGACAGTCTGAGCGGCGTTTCGCTCGGATCAATGATCACGGCCTGTCCATCACGATAAGGAACCCGTCCGATCGGCACGGCGGCAAGTTCCATACTTTTGCGTTCCGCGGCGATGCGCTCGGTCTGTTCGCCAATAAAATTCTGAGCGTCAGCGACTTCTGCATCGGTGGGCAGCCGTCCCAGGGCGGATTTCCAAAGCGTCTGCAGTGTCTCGCGAGTCTCGTCTGACAAAGATTGCAGATGATCAGCAAACTTCAGCCCGTGGTTCATCATGATCTGACTGTTGAACAACAAACGCGACTGCACAGGCGAGGTGGTGGTGTCGCGGGATGAAGTACTTGTAAAGAACAGCGGCAGATCAAAGACATCCAGCAGTGCATCGCGTTCGTTTCGCAGGACACGGAGTTAAATCGATCGACGCGGAACATCGGATTGTGCACCGGGGCCACCTGCCGTCAGGTCCAGTTGTCCTGTCACCGCAAGAATCGCGTCGCGAATCTGTTCT
>JANOUN010001053.1:0-5215 GCA_031416875.1 Planctomycetota bacterium
CCCGTCCTGATTGTGCTTCCCTGCTCTGGATCGTTATCACCATCCTGCAGGAACAATCTTTGCATCTTGACAATCATCCGCGACGACACCCTTGATCAGCCCCTGTGCCTGCAGGATGCGGGAGGAGATCTGCAATGCAGAGTCGGCTCCTGCTTCCGATGCGATTGTCGCATGGAATCGCTCGCTGAAGTCTGAGGCAGGTTCCCATTGCTTTCGCACCTGCTGATAGACGGACCAATCCGCATCGGAAGCATCGCCATGCCGCGCCGCCAGGCGTTCCTGTGTGACGTCAGCCGGAGCCGTGCATTCCAGCCAGATGGCTCGCACGCCACAGTCGATCGCGAGTTGCAGGAACGCTTGTCGATTCGCCTCTCGCTGGAACGTGGCATCCACGATCACCCGGCCACCAGCCAGCAGTCGTCGGCGAGCCCGGGTCCGGCATTCGTCGTAAACTCGTTGAGTGTTATCGGCTGAATACATCGCAGCAGAATCGCCGGTCGCGGCCGCAGATGTGAAGAGCTCTTTGCGAATTACGTCCGAGCGGAGAACTTCAAAATGAGCCGTGTCAGCCAGCATGCGTGACAATGTCGATTTTCCGGTCCCAGGCAGCCCTGACACAAGGACCAGCGCCGGACGTCGATCGGGATCCTCCAGTTCCGACAAACACCACAGCCAGTGTGCGCGCGACCGTGCCAATGCTTTGTCACGGTCAGGTTGTGAAATCTCTGATTCAGCACTCAGAATTGCGGCAACCTTCGCTCGGACGGCCGAGCGATAGATCGCGAATAACGGCAGCACGTCGCCACCGGTGACGTCGTTTGTTTCGGAGAAGTAGATGTCAGCAAAGCTTTCTGCCAAATCGCATCGACCGACAAAGCTCAACTCCATCACTAGAAATGCCATGTCCGCAGCGACATCAATCCGCCGCAAACCTGGACTGAATTCGATTCCGTCGAGGACGACAATGTCATTAGGGATCGCGCGCTCTGGAAACAGAAAGACGTGTTCGAGCCTCAGGTCGCCATGCACATCTCGAATCCAGCCGTCCTTTGCTCGTTGCACCAATGCCGCTTCGTGACGCTGCATTCGCTCGCCGGACAAAGTCTGTAACCGTTCCTGCACCTGAGGCTCAATGACGTCCGCGTTCAGAGTCTGCGCGAACACCCAGTTTTCGGTCCATTGCCGACGAAACTCGGCGTTCGCTTCCGATGCCTGATCTGCGACAACGCGACTTGCCTGCTGGTGAGTGGCAGCGATGCGTCTTGCCACTCGCTCAAGGTCACACCATTCGAGCAATCCGTCCTGCAGGCGTGACCGCAGCGTTGCCGACTCCGGCAGCCGTCGCATTTTGACCGCCCAGTCGATCACTGGCCCATTTCCCTCGAACCGCATCCCGCCAGCATCTCGTGTGATCGGCACGACTCCCAGATAAACGTCCGGAGCCCATGGGCGATTGATCCGCACTTCCTCCGCGCAAAAGTGCTGACGCAAATCTACCGTCGAAAAATCCAGAAACGGAAGCTTCACCGGCTTCTTCATCTTATAAACCAGCTCGCCGCCCAGAAACACGACCGAGATGTGCGTCTGACGCACGGTCACGTCATCGACAGACACCGGAAACGCACACGCACGAGACAAGGACTGCACAATCTCTTCGAGGGAGCCTTGATTCGTCACACACGAAGCTGCTGGATTGTCCGAGGTCATAACATGCGCTGCCGAAAGAGTCCGGATGAAATCACGGAGGATAACAGATGCTGCAAACGCCAGTCCATGATCCAGCGAAGCACCGTAATTCTTCAAACGGTCCTTACCGTTGAATCGAGGATCGCCTTCAAAGCGTGCATCGCGTCCTTCGTTTGTTTCGGAACACCAAGACGAATCAGTGGCGTCATGAGCTTTCCGGCGAACGTTTTCGACGTCATCGTGATCACATGAGTCATCTTCGCTCCCACTGACGTCGGCGAGATCTTGAAGTCGATCACGACTTGAAACATTTTGTCGTCGAACTGGTAGGTCAGTTTTTCGCCGGGAATCCGGGCCGTGATCTCGCCGTCCATGACTGCCGGTCGATTCCCCTGTTTGAATGTGTACTTGAGCTTGTCGCCGACTTTGTTGGGTCCCGGAATCAACTTTTCGAGCGACACGCACACACTCAGCCACTCCGGCGTCCTTGCCAGATCGTCTAACACGGCGAACGCCTGTGCCGGGCTGCTGTTCACGTCGACGGAGTATTCATAGTGGATTGACATCGTCGCTGCTCACTGCTGTCAGTTCGTGTAAACCCGCACTCTGTCTCGTCTCAGACAACGTCACTCTACCGAGTCCCGGAAACGAATGTCAATTCCGGGCGGTGTGTCAAGCAGTCCCAATGCAGCGTGGCACTTGAATGCCACCGACGCAGGGCAAATGTTCAGACGATTCTATTTTCGCGCCCGGGCGAATTGCCACGCGGCTCTGCGGTGAGTACCATTATTCACACGATCTGATGATCTTCAGAATATGATTTCGGAATGGTGAGCAATTGTGACGCAGGAAGTTTTCGATGCTGATTTTTGTGCGGAACGACTCAAAGCTTTGAGTGATCCTCATCGGCTGCGAATCGTTAACGCGCTGCGGTATGGGGAGCTGACGGTCGGCGATCTCGCGGAACTACTCGACGCCGAAGTGGTCACCATTTCGCATCACCTCAAGATCATGAAGTACGCGAATCTCGTCGAGGTGCGACGTGAAGGACGGTTCATGTACTATCGACTGCATGAGGATCTGCAGTGCACCGGGCGCAAAGGGACAAGGTTTCTTGACCTCGGATGCTGCCGACTTGAAGTTCCCGATCGGAAATAATTGTCCTCCACTCTTAACGAAGCCTGCAGGCACACATCTGCAGCCTGAAATTCCCTGATAAGAAAAGAAGAAGATGAAGCCCGTTTACATTATGGTTGGTGGATTTCTCGGAGCCGGAAAAACATCCACGATTTCGCGGCTCGCCCGCCATTACATGGAACAGGGCAAGAAAGTCGGCATCGTTACGAATGATCAAACCACGGATCTTGTGGATACACAAAGCCTGAGATCTCAGGGCTTCGATGTGGGAGAAGTCGCTGGATCCTGCTTTTGCTGCAATTTCAATGCGCTCACTTCGACGGTCGAGCATCTGGGTGAAGGGCAATTGCCCGACGTGATTCTGGCCGAGCCGGTCGGAAGCTGCACAGATCTCGTTGCCACCGTGATACGTCCGTTGACCGAAGTCTACGGTGTGCCGCTCGACATTGCCCCGTACGGTGTCATCCTGAAACCCAGTCACGGATTGAGGATTCTGCGCGGCGACAAGACCAGTGGGTTCTCACCGAAAGCCAATTACATCTTTCGCAAACAAATCGAAGAGGCCGACTTTGTGGTGATCAATCGTGTCGATGAAATGTCACCGGCGGAAGTGATGGAACTGCAGTCGCTGATTGAATCAGAATACCCCGGTCGATCTGTCCTGCGTTGCTCCGCGAAGACTGGCGAAGGTTTCACGGCACTGATCGAAACACTGGAGCAGCGCGGCCTGTTTGGTCGGCGAGTGATGGAAGTCGATTATGACATTTACGCCGAAGGAGAAGCCGAACTGGGATGGCTCAACAGCCAGGTCGTCGTGGAATCAACTCAGGATTTCGATCTGGATGCTTTCCTGATGGATCTGATTCAGCGGCTGCACGCCCGGCTGTTGTCGTCCAGCGCGGAGGCGGCACATCTGAAGGTGATCGGGTTATGTGACGGCAGCTTCGCGGTGGCGAATGTCGTCAGTAATGCCACCGGCCCGGAACTTTCACTGGCATCGAATTCCAGGACACTCTCCGCAAACGTCGTGGTGAATGCCCGCGTGGCCACAGATCCCGCCGATCTTGAAGTGATCGTCCGCGAAGAACTCGCCGCAGCAGCTGCCGAGATTAGTGTCTCCCAGAACGTCATCTCCCTGCAAAGCTTCCGCCCGGGGCGTCCGGTGCCGACGCATCGCATCATGTAGGTGAAGTTCGCAACATCAATCCGGGGCCGCAATGCACACCTGAAGACCTTTCAGTCAACGCGCCAGATGCTGCGTGTCTCTGCTGTGTCATCGCCAGGCAAGGACCTTCAACGGTGAAATTGGTGCATTCAGGCCCAAGGGGCCGATTGTATGTCAGCCTGGGGCAACGCCCCAGGAATCCAGGCAATGGCGAACAACCGAGCCCCAACGGGGCGGCCCTATCAGGATTTGCCGGTTTAGGGCCGCCCCGTCGGGGCTTTTTGCCCTGTTGTTGATCGAACCCGGGGCGTTGCTTGATTGGTCAGGCGAACGGTGTGGACGACGAGTGTTCCGCCCATGATCAAATCACATCCGTCACTTCCGTGTACAGAAACTGGACTCCACCGGTTGCATAGTTCGGAACATCAGCAACCGCTGCCTGGCCTTCCGGTGATGCCAGCAGCGACTCAAACTCTTCTTTCGATTCCATGTAAAGATCCGCAACGTAGTAGTAGGGAGGCGGGTTGCCATCCGCCGACGCTGTGACTTTGCCAATGGTCCACTTTTTAAGGCCCTTCATCTTCATCGCGATTGGGATGTGGGCTTCACGATAGTACCGATCAAACGCTGCGGGATCTTTCGGGTGTCCGTACAGCACGAGCAATCTGAGCATGATCATGCACCTTTGTCAGAGGACGTTCGGGGCTGCAGTGAGTCGTTGGACTGTTTGACTTTTTCATCGACGACCCAATCCGGCTTGGGGACTGTCGTCTTAATCGTTTAACGGCAAGCCGCAGGCGTCGTTGCCGCGTTTCGCCTGCGACTTCGTGAATCTTGATCAATATGGCCTTGAAAGCGGATGTTGGAAAAACGTCTAAATCGGACTTGTACAATCAAGTACGGACACCTGACATTGCATGTGCGATTCCGGCGGAGCCAGCCGCAACGGCAAGGAAGACCCATTGAATATGTTCTGAGAAAAAATCTGTCGTCAGCCCCGCGATGGGAATGGCGGCGGCGAGCAGAAGGTTGACCACGGCCCACTTCCGCCAGCCGCAATACCACAAACCTGCCCCAGGCAGGAAGAAGCTCAAGAGTGAGGCTTTTGTTGAACGCTTCATGGCAACTCCAGGACTTTTCCCGTTTAAAAAAGGGGTCAGGAACCAATAGTGCGGAGCACCCTCTGGGCCATTTGGCTATTGGTTCCTGACCCCTTTTTTAAAGCCT
>JANOUN010001054.1:0-11217 GCA_031416875.1 Planctomycetota bacterium
CAAAGAAGGCGTCCGGCACACGGCTGGTGGAAGGCACGGTGACAGGTTTCTGTTCAAACATCGCGGCCAGTGAGTACAGATCCCGTTGTTTGGTGCTGTGAAACGGTGAATCGTGACAACGCGCGCACTGCAGTTCGATGCCCAGAAAAGCGCTGGCAACCACTTGTCCTTTGGCAGCGAACGGGGCATCGTTATTCGCCGCGATGCCAAAACCCGCACTGCCACCTTCGTGCTGACTTCCACGGAGCAGAATCAGTTCGGTCACCATACGGTCCAGTGCCTTATTGTCACGAAGTGCGTCATACAGAAACCATCGAAACGGACCGGTCGTGTTCAGGCTGGCGTTGATTAATGTCGGGTTTTCAGCCAGCAAGTCCTGCCAGTAACCCATCCAATGATCTGCCCACCGCTCATCGGCAAGAAGCTGGTCGATGATACGCATACGCTTGTCGGATGACGATTCGCCAACAAAGCTGCGCACTTCGTATTCGCTGGGTGGCACACCCACGGTGTCCAGAAACACGCGGCGCAGAAACGCGGTGTCGGTCAGCAGCGCTGGCGGTGTAATGTCCTGTTCCGTCACCGGTGGGGCAGGCCAGTTCGCTCCGTCTTTGATCCACGCATCAAGCACAGCGATGTGCTGTTGTTCCAATCCGTCACCGCCCGGGGGCATGCGTTCGTCGGGATCTGTGGAACGAACACGACGCATCAGCTCGCTCTCTTCCGCGTTACCGGGAGTCAGAGCCGGGATTTCCGAGTCGCCTCCCCTGATTGCGGCCTCACGCGAATTCAAAAGCAAGCCACCCTTAGCTTTGTCACCATGGCAACGGAAACAATTGTCGCGCAGGATCGGCAGAACGTCGCCGTGAAACTTTCGTGCCTCGGCGATCGGCGTTTCGGAAGACGCGGTCATTGCGCGCTGGATCTTCGCCGCAAGAAAAGCATCGATCGGATGGGCAGCGGATTCCGGCACCGGCGGCACCGGATGTTGTGCGGACCATTGGCGAGCGAAATCGTGTCGCATGTTCCAGAAATCGTCCTGACTGGATGCTGCGTGGCGACGCGTCTCCGTATCGAATGTCTGGAGCGACTTTTCCAGCTTCGCAAGTGCGACGGTGACGTCGGCGTCTGTCAGCAAGACGGGCTCAGTGCCGTTTGCGTTCAGCAGCAGAAAAGTGCTTCCGTCATCGGCTTCGACGGCAACGCAGATTTCGCCTGGATCCGTGCGAAACGCCTTACCACCGACGAGTGTTTCCAGAACGACGCGGCACACTCCGTCGTCGCCCACGCTGGCTTCGCCGAACACTTCCTGCTGACGATGTTCGGCAATTCTCAAACCAGGCAGCGGCGGTCCGGCGACCGGCGTCATCGGTTCTTCACCACTCGGCGAACCAGACACCGGCTTGCTCCGCGCGATCAGTTGTCCATCAACCCACAGACGACTCAACCCTCGAACCCGCATCAGGAAGCGATGCTTCCCGGGCGTCAGCGGCACGTCCGCGGCGAATCGGACCAAAACAGGCGGTTTCCAGTCTGCGCGAATTCCCCACGCGTCATAACGCTGCGGCAGGCGGTCCAGCAGGAACGTCTCGGCGTTCCAGCGAAGCGTTTCGTTCGGCAACTTTTCATCGGTATTCAACCAGCGATCATAGTCCGGCATGCCTTCAGACAGCGTCACAAGTGTGCTGCCTGTTGGAAGCTCGCCGACATCCGGCATGATTTCCGGAGCCGGCTGAACCACGATCTCGTCGCCGACGCGGCGAAACCTCGTCGTTAAGACTTTGTCATCCAGGACTTCGCGATAGACGGCAATCGCATCGAGCGAACCACGAAAACTGTTTGCCGACGCACCACCCTGAGAAGATCCGATCCAGATGGCGTCATCGTCGACAACCGGAGCCTCCGCAGTCGCGCCTCCCATGTCCCACGCACCGGGTTGCGGCTTTCCATCGATCCATCCGCGAATGCTTGCTGGATCGCCAAACTGATAAGACACGGCAATGTGATGCCAGTATTTTCCTGGCGTAAATCCACTCTCCGTGGTCCAGCGATGCCACTGCTCACCGGACTTTGCCTTGCCACTCACCGGTATCGTCGCAAACAGGAAACTGACGCCCGCCCTGCCCTTCGTCTCGCGCACACGTAAAGCCCAGTTCTGGTTGTCCGCCGCAAACCCACTGGAACCAGTCCGTCCTTTTCCAATCACATACACGTTTTCGCCAGCGCGCAGCGAATCGACCTGCACCCACGCTTCCAGTGTCACGGCATCGCCGTTTGTAAAGTCAAACGGACTTTGCACTCCGGTGTCGTTGAGTGAAAAGTGCGCTCCATTGCCATCCAGTTTAACGGCCGTATTGTCAGGCGCAAAATCCGGATACTCCGGCGGTCGTGGTCCCGGCGCGTCGCGCTGCACGCCGCCATGCGATTCCAGAGGCGTGGCTTCTTCCGCTCCAAAATCCCAACGCACAATCGGTGTAGATTCCGCAGCGAACAGAGTTGGTGCCAGCCACACAGGAATCATCACCGCAACAACCCTGCGTGTGAGCCAGCGCAGAGTCCGGTAACTCAGGATGTCAGTGCCCCAAGTCCTTGCAGAGTTTTGAATCATGTGCATTCACCGTAGTGATGGAGGCCAACGTGTCAGCTTCAGGACGCCACATTGTAGCGTATTCACCTCCGGCTTTTAAGCCTCCAGACTGCCAGGATGATCGCGGTGTGATCCGCAGGATGTGAGTTACTTGCCTGTTTTTTCCTTTTTCAGTTCCTGAAGGTATGCCAGCATTTCCTTCTTGCCTTCGTCGCTGGAGTCATCGGAGTTTGCGAGCGCCTGAGTCTGCAGCTCGATCGCGCGGTCCAGTTTGCCCTGGTGGTGCACCAGGTGCGCCAGAGTATCAAGGATCATGCCGCTCTTTGGTGATGCGGTCAGAGCCTGCGCTGTGGCTGCCGCCGCGGCATTCACCAGCACCATCGGAAATTGCGCATCGTCTCTGGCAGCTTCATAGATCTGCCAGGTGAGTTGGTTGATCGAATCGGCATCAATGTTTTTGTCGTTGGCGACGACCATGAGAGCCTTGGCAGCGGCATCAAATTCCTCCGATTCCACCAGCAGCTTGAATTTGATCATGTTCAACTCAGACTTCTGTTCGGAAGTGGCCGTCTTGATGACTTCATCCAGTTCAGCAATGCCTTCCTTGACGTCACCTTCTTCAATTTTCGCAAAGATTGGCGTGACCCGGATCTGAAACGCCAGCTTGTCCAGCATCGTGATTGACGCGGCGTCGCCTGCGTCAGCCTTCTTTGCATCGGCGATGATCGCAAGCGCTCCCTCGGTGTCGCCCTTGCGCATTTTTGCGCCAAGTTTTGCCATCAGGGAGTCATGGTCCTGTTCTTTCTTAAACTGCACAAGAAACGCCGCACGATCCCACTTGTCCGCGACAACCTGTTCCAGTGGCTTATCCAGGCTCATCGGGTGCCCAATCCATTCGATGAGCCCGGTCTTGCCGACGATGAACGAAGTCGGAATCCCGTTCTGCGCAGCCGCTTCCATATAGTCGATACTGACCGAAGCATCCGGGTCGGTCGTCAGACAGTAAGCATTGGTGAGCTGAGCGTATGTTTGCTTTGCGGCATTCTCCGCCTTTGCATCCTTTGCAACGGCCTTTTCGCCCTTTTCACCTTCCTTCTCAGCATCGGCGGGTTTGGAACTGCGAACATTGGTGGCCAGAAATCCCTGAATGGTTTCCAGATCTTCATCACTGATGCTGACAATCTGCACGCCTTTGTCGGCGTATTTGGCCTGCATCTCCGCAAGATGCGGCATGCTGGCGACGCATGGACCGCACCATGTCGCCCAGAATTCGACGACGTACACTCGGCCCGGTGCAAATTTCGTCACCGGCTTAAACTTGCCGTTTCCGTTGCTGATCCAGTGCTCAATGTCGAGCGGCGGTGCCTTGGAACCGATTGTGAGGAGTGGCGTTTCTGCGGCGGCTGGCTTTTCTGCGGGTGGTTTTTCCGCAGCCGCCTTTCCTGTCACCGCTTTTCCTGCCCCCGACTTTCCCGCAGTCGGTTTTCCCGCAGCTGGCTTGGCCTGAGCAGCTGGCTTGGCCTGAGCAGCCGGCTTGGCCTGAGCAGATGGTTTGCTCTGAGGAGACTTCGCCTGCGCTGCGGCCGATGGACACAATCCACTGAGAAACACTGAAATCGCCACCAATCCGAGCATCCATGTTCCGAATCGTTTCGACATGAGAGATCACACCTTACCTGATAGAACTGTGTCTACGAGCCGCGATCTGACTGCGGAAACGACTGTTGCCCCGAGCATGCGACTCTGCGAAAGCGGGATCATAACACAGAAACCGGGGGTTCTGGCTAGATCAGCGTGATTGATCGCCGCGCTCGGGATAAGTATCATTCCCGTTTTCCGTTTCCCGAACTTTCAAAGCAATTCCCCATGTCAGACGCGCCATCGATCATCAATACCACCATGGAGACATTCCAGAATGATGTCATCCAGCAGTCCACTGTACGACCGGTCATCGTGGATTTTTGGGCAGATTGGTGCGGTCCCTGTAAGCAACTGATTCCGATTCTGGAAAAGCTGACGGCCGAAGCCAAAGGTGCCTTTTGCCTTGTGAAAGTCAATGTCGATCAGTGTCCGGAGATCGCCGGGGCATTCGGTGTGCAGTCGATCCCGTTTGTGGTGGCCATGCTGGATGGACAACCGGTGAGTCAATTTGCGGGCGTGAAGCCAGAAGCGGAATTGCGGGAATGGCTGAAGTCGTTCATGCCGTCTCCTGCAGCGGAAGCGTTTGAACAGGGTCAGCAGCATGAAACGGACGGTTCACTGGAACTGGCCGAAGCCTCCTATCGGAAGGCCAGCGAGCTGGAACCCGAGATCGCCGAGTTTCGCATTACGCACGCACGCGTCCTGCTGGAACTGAATCGCGATCAGGAAGCTCGTGAGATCATTGATGAACTCAACAAGCGCGGCTATCTCGAACCAGAGGCTCAGGCATTGGTCGCGCAACTGGAAATGCGCAGTCAGGCGGAAGAATCTGGCGGAGTCGCCGAAGCAAAGAAGGCACTTGAGGCGAGCCCTGATGATCTCCAGCTGCAACTGAAACTGGCGGAAGCGTATGGCGCGGACAGCCGGTTCGAAGAAGCCTGTGAAATGTGTCTGGAGATCGTAAAGAAAGATCGCGGCGGCGTGGGAGTGCCAGCCAAAGAAGTCATGGTCGGTCTGCTGACGGTGATGGGTCCCAAATCCCGCCTGGCTGCAGATTTCCGCAAACGGCTGGCGACGGCGTTTTATTAATCCAGCGCGGAGCGGACACAATTCCGTCCACAAGCTTTCGCCGCATACATCCGTTCGTCGGCACCGGACAGCAATTGATCGACGGTAGCGACGTTTGGCTGATCCAGTGTCATGACACCAAGGCTGCAGGTAACGACCACGGGGCCGCCCTGCGTGCTGAAGGGCGTCGATGACACGGTCTGGCGAATCCGTTCGGCAATCCGCAAAGCAGACGGCAAATCCGTTCGTTCGGAAATCACGACAAACTCTTCGCCGCCGAACCTGCAAAGCGAGTCTCCCTCGCGCAATGTGTGGCGGATGCGTTCACTGAAAACTCTCAGCACTTCGTCACCGACCAGATGTCCGTGCGAATCGTTGACTCGCTTGAAGTCGTCAATATCGATCATGATGACCGCAAGATTGTGCTTCGCGAACAGGCAGCGCGGAAGCATTTTTTCGAGCGTTAACATCAGATAGCTGCGATTGTAGGCATTCGTCAATGGATCGCGCTTCATCAATTCTTGTACCACGGCGTGATAATTCGCTTCTTCGTCCGTGGACGCCATGAATTTCAGAATTGTGCCGCCCAGCCGAATGAGTTCTCCGCCTTTCAGGCGGCGTCTGTCCCGCAGCAGTTTGTCATTGACAAATGTTCCGTTGCGGCTTCCAAGGTCCGTGACAAAGTAGTCTGGATCGTCCAGTTCGATCGCCGCGTGAGTTCGGGATTCCCATGATAGCAGGCATTGTTCAGCGCTTCTTCGAGCGCCGTACAGAATTGAATCTCCCGTTTCCCTGCGACGACGTGATATTCGGCCAGACGGCTCATCAACCGATCGCGCAATTTCGGAATCAAGCAACAGCACATTGGTGATCGCAACTGCGACAACCGCACATGCCGTGACCGGACGAAGACTTCTTCATAGATTTTACATTCATCTGCCATCGGCGAGACTTCCTCAGCCACAAAACCAATTCATCATGGGATCCAGAAACAACCTCGCGCAAGGCCAGAGTTGTGACAACCTTACCTCACGGCTGCAAACGCGGACCGAGTGAATTCTTCCGTATGTTGCAGGAATTTGGAGAAAGGATTCTGTGTTAATTGGCCCCCCCTGGGCTTGGAAAATGGGTCAGGAACCAATAGTGCGCAGCACCCTTCGGGCCATTTGGCTATTGGTTCCTGACCCCTTTTCCAGGCCCTCTGCGATCGTCATGCAACTTCTGAAAAACCGGATTCGATGCGAAATAATCAGGAAATCCACCGCGACGGATGCTCAGGAATGCGTATTCTCTCTTGAAGGGGGCGTGTTTCCTGAATTTACCTTTCCGCCCTTGAACCAGATTGAGTTCTAGTCGATACTCCGGAATGAGATGTCGGTTTTTCTGAATGTGCCAGTTTCTCCGGAATCCATGAAGTGACCTGTCTAAGACCTGGAATTGAATACTCTGTCAGAATTGCCGCCTGTGCGGCACTTCTGACGATGTCATTCCTTGGTCAATGGCTGCACCACTTTGAACATGGTGTGTGTGGTTATGTGTGTTCACAATCGACACACGCATCCCTTGCGACTCATACTCATCGCCACTGCTGCGAACATTCGCACAGCACTTCGCATGCGGTCGATCCCGAGAGTCCAGCTCCCGATCACAATTCTCCAGCCATGCCGCACGACTCTCCAGCCGTGCCGCACGACCACCATTCCTGCAGCATCTGCTATGTGATCGGTCAGGCCGTATCGAATCCGATCCTGACGGCAGCACCGACAGCGACGGAGCCGTTGTTCGAACAACAGCAAACGGAAAGTGAATTTGCCGCAACTGCTTCCAGTTGCACTCCAGTTGCCCGAGGCCCACCGGCTGGCCGCGCTGGCCGCTGTTGAGTTCGTTGTCGCTCAGTCCTGCGCCTTCAGTGAACTCGCGCATGCGCGGCCTGCTTGTTTGGCCTGGCCCCCCCAACGGCGCGAGACGACTGTCGTTTTAATCGTGGGATAAGCTTCCAGCTTGTCATTGCTTTTAAAAAACACCGTGTGTTGATTTGATCGCAGGATGCGTGAAGCGAAGCACAACGCACCCTATTCGGAAAACGTGAGAAACTGGTGTGTTCCGCTCCGCGGCACACACCCTGCTCGCATCACGGAATCAACAAATCGCGAGTGTCTCGCGCCGTTGTAACACGCGGAATCCAGGCCAGCGATTGATGCCCTGGCGTCGAGGCGAAACGGCTCCTGCGCGGCTGCGAATGATTCAACTGATTCGCCGCGCGCCTTTCCCAGATTTTTTCCTGCGCACTTCATAATACGGAGTTTTCCATATGCATATATCTCAGCACACCAGATTTCGGCGTGGCTTCACGCTGATTGAATTGCTTGTCGTGATTGCCATCATCGCGATCCTCATCGCACTGCTTCTTCCTGCCGTGCAACAGGCTCGCGAAGCGGCACGACGAATCGAATGCAAGAACCACCTCAAACAGATCGGACTTGCACTGCACAACTATCACGACGTTCACAACGTCTTTCCGTCAGGCTGGATCGCCGTGGATGCGGGAATTCCCAGTGCTCATGGGGGCACCAGCGGGGTTGGCTGGGGAGCCATGATTCTGCCACAAATGGAACAGAACAACACGTACCAGCTTTTCAATTCCGCCCTGCCGCTGACTGACCCGGCCAACGCCGCGTTTCTGCGAGTTCAAATCAAGGCATACAAATGTCCTTCTGATCCAAAACCAGACTACTTCAAACTCAATCAGGAAGGCAGCAGTACCATCATCGCAGAACTTCCGACTGCGAATTACCTTGGCGTCTTCGGACCCGAGAGTCTGGATGACTGTGAGAACTCACCCGGCACCCTTCCCGTCATGTTCGATGGCACATGCAAAGGGGGCGGGATGTTTTATCATAACAGCAGCGTTCGCATGCGGGATCTGACGGACGGAACATCTCAGACGCTGATGACGGGCGAACGTAAAACGAAGACCGATCTGAACTGGTTCAGCAGCTGGCCGGGGATGATTGCGGAAGGCGAAGAAGCGTTTCAGCGAGTCTGCGGTTCAGCGGATCATACGCCGAATCATCCTTCGGCACATTTTGACGACTTCAGCAGTCATCACGTGGGCGGCGCACAGTTCTGTCTGGGAGACGGATCTGTACACTTCATCTCGGAAAACATCGACGGCGGCGTTTATCGATCGCTCGCCACGATCCAGGGCGGCGAAGTTGTGGGAGAGTTCTGAAAAATGTCGCGACACGAAGACCTGAAACTGCTGCACGAGTACACGCAAAGCCCAGGCCTCATTCGCCACATGCTGGCCGTTGAGGCGGCCTTGCGTGCGTACGCCGTGCATTTCGGCGAAGACGTGGACAAATGGGGCACAGTCGGCCTCATGCACGACTTTGACTACGAACGCTGGCCCGATCCGCCCGACCATCCTCTGCAGGGCGCAGAAATACTGAAACAGCACGGCTATCCGGAAGATGTGATCTACGCGATCAAATCGCACGCCGATTATCTGACCGACTGCCCTCGCGTTTCACGCCTCGATAAGACGCTGTTCGCCTGCGACGAACTCTGCGGCTTCCTCGTCGCGTGTGCCCTGATGCGTCCTGGCCGTCTGGACGGAATGGCACCCGGCAGCGTCCGCAAGAAAATGAAGCAGCTCTCCTTCGCCGCCGCCGTCAACCGCGACGACATTACGCGGGGCACCGCCGATCTGGGTGTCGATCTCAACGAACACATCGCCTTCGTGATCGCCGCTCTGCAGCCGATTGCCGCGGAACTGGATTTTGTGCCGGAGCCCGGCGTTTAAAAGAATCCGGGCCACAACAACCCAGGAACAGAACAATGTTGTCATTCCCGCAGGAACACTTTTGGCAGAAAAATTGATGGCAGAGAAATGGATTTCAGAAAGACCTCAAAACGTGGCCTGTATTTTTCTGCCCCACATTTTTCTGCCAGGCAAAACAAAGGCGTCAGGAACGAATATGCCAGTTTTAGTGGAATCGGATCCTCACACCTTTTGATCTCGCACATCCGCGTTTGGTCGCGGAGCGACAATTGACGGATAGGGGTAGGGAAATCGCATTGAGTTGCAACTCCCCTCCCTCAGAACCGTACAGGCGGTTCTCCCGCATACGGCTCGCCAGTCAGTAGTTGCCCAAAAGGGATTGAACGAAACGAGCATGGGCTGCACCAAGGCTGTATAACCCCTGCTCAGCAAAGAAAGCATTCGGCCAGCGCCAAGTGCGACACAGACGTTTCGGGTTCCTACGGTGACGCTTCAGAAGAAGTCGGCGCAGACGAGCCCGAAGATGACTGTCAATCGCTGAAAAGACGTGTGGATGACAGTGCCGAAAATAACCAAACCAGCCACGCAGCGTACGGTTCAGTTTCTGAATCGTACACTGCAGTGACTCACCAGATTTACGCGGCGTCAGGTCGCGAAGCCGATCCTGAAGTTTTGCATGGCTCTTCTCGCGAGGGAACCGCAGGTTCCCCCGGAAGGTGTAGCCCAGAAACGCAAAACTTTTCTCACGGGAATCCACGATCTGCGTCTTCGTCGGATGCAGAGTCAGGCCATTTGCCGTGACCCACTGCTGGACTTCTGCCAAAGCCGCCTGAGCTTCCTCTGCAGTGCGGCACAGGATCACAAAGTCATCCGCGTATCGCACCATCTGATAGTTCAGCGTGGCCATGTGATGGTCCAGCGGATTCAGATACACATTCGACAGGACCGGAGACAGAACCGCTCCCTGGGGAACGCCCGCTTCCGGGGTCCACAGAGAAAGTTCTTCCATGATCTCCTGATCGAGATATTTCTGAATCAGTCCCAATACCCGACGATCCGAAATCGATTGCTGCACAAGCTGCATCAGGCGATCTTTCGGAATTGTGTCGAAGTAACTTTTCAGATCGGCATCCACCACATACACGTAACCCGCGTTGAGTAGTTTCTCAACGCATTCCAATGCATGATGACAGCCACGACCACGACGAAAGCCGAAGCTGCGGTCGTGGAACGTGAAGTCAAAGATCGGTTCGATCACATGAACCAGAGCCGTTTGCACGACGCGGTCACGCACAGTGGGAATGCCGAGCGGACGCTTTTCGTCACTGCCCGGTTTCGGAATCCACGCTCTGCGAACGGCTGACGGCAGATAGGTATCTGTCCTCAGAAGTTCCTGAAGACGCAGGATTTCCTGTCGGTCATTTTCTGAAAACTCGTCCACCGTTTGATGGTCCACCCCGGCCGCTCCCTTTTTGTACGCAACCCGGCGGGCTGCAAAGAAGAGTGTGTCCTGAGAGTAAACCTTGTCAATCAGCGTGTGCCATTTACCTCCTCTCACTCCGGTCAGGAGTGTCGTCAACATGCGGTCTGTCCAGACGTGAGGCTGAGCCCACTCGGGGATTCCCGGTGTCTCTCTCTTCGGTGTAGCCTCGAAAGGCACTGTGATGAGTTTTCGTTTTGGTTTCGATTTGCTCATTCTGGACATTCTGCATCTACCGCCCTGCCTCCCTTCGCTCCACCAGTTTGTGCTGCCCGGTTTCATCGCTACTATGAAGGCTCTGACTGCTGTCTATGGTCGTTTTGTCAATGGATTTGCATCGTCATCTTTGCTCCGTTCGATCTCGATGTTGATCGACGGCGACAGGGCTTTTCACTTTCAGAATCCCCAACTGAAACTTGTCCATTCACTCACGTCCTGGCCACAGACAGCCATCCCTGCTTATCACGTTTGATCTTCTGACCATTCCGCCTCCAACCACCATACTTCCATTTCTTCACGATCGATTTTGCACGTTACTTCACCGTCGTGAATTGCCGCGTCTATCCCCCGGGTAGACCTGTCTGGTCAGGGGACCTCCGTCGCGCGGTCAAGGGTTCGCTCATTGCTAGCAGGCTCCCCGACAGGCTTGGCCGAAGC
>JANOUN010001055.1:0-2861 GCA_031416875.1 Planctomycetota bacterium
TGAAAGGGCAGGGGAATCCCGATTCTGGTACCCCTTCAGGGTACAAACACAAAATGCATCCTGACCTGGGGCGGCGTTTGTCGCGGAAGCGACTGCACTTGCCCCAGGCTGTATTCCAGAAGCCTTTCAGGCTTACGCACCAGCAATTTCGATGAACGCAATTCACCTCGGCGCACTTCATTTGTCTTTGAACCGATTTTAGGCTGTTTCGCGTGAGCGGCACGGCGCTAGCCGCCGGTGTTTCTGGATTCAACGGGATTGTTCCTTGGTCATCGTGATTACCTTTGGAATCGCGAGCTTGTTGTTCTCGTCAGGGTGCGGCGCGTCGAACGCGACACCGTCAGTTGGCAAGTCTGAGATAGATCCTTCTCACGTCGAAATTGATGCGGGCGTGATTTTCAGCGATCAGGCCAGTTATCTTTGCATGCCGCTCAGCCGTTTTGGGCTGTCCAGTTCCGAAAACATTGAATCAATCGTCGCTTCGTGCGACTGCATAAAGCCATCATTGGTCCGGTACTCTGACAGTTGGGTGTGGCTGGCATGCCGCAGGGTTAGGCGGGGCATGGGTTGTAGTTCCTGATGAGTGACTTGTGCGGGTAGAGGGATTGTAATTCGGTCTTGATCCGGACTTTATAAAAATCGTTGCGATCGGGAGACTGGTGGATTGCCCGGATGTGCAGCATGGGTTGTGCGCCTTCGACGGACCACCGCATCCCGCTGCGTTCCATGCGGTCTTTCACCAGATGACGGCAGGCACCTTCGATCACACCTGTCGCGATGGGATAGCCGGCTTTCAGGTATTCGTCATACTTCATGCGATCGGCGTGGTTGGTGAAGTAACCACACACGGTCTGAATTTCCGTCGCGGCCTTTCCCTTGAGTTTCTTCATCGTCGCCATGCGACGCAGACCAGTGATCACGCTGTTCACGTCACCCGACAGAATGCGTTCCAGTCGTTCGCGAGCGAATGCTTCCTGATGCTCCCGATGCGGATGAAACACTTTGGCGGCTTTCCACACGTACTGCGACACATGCAGAATATCCAGAATTTCGACCACACGTGCCGAGACATCAGGATCCAGACACGCATGCATGGCGTCCCACTGGCTGGGTGAGCCGTCCATCAGGGCGATCAGCGGCTGCTCCGGTTGCAGCCGATCGCGAACCCGTTGACTCGCCCAGCTGAACGCTTCGATCTGGCCGGAGATCATTTCCGGCCCTTCGCCCAGATCACGTTCGCGGGCGAAACGCGCCGACAGTTGTTTCGTCACGGGAATCGGACGAGGCTCGCGATCAGTGGAATCTTCAGGATCACGAAACAGGGCCGCGATGATGTCGGCAGGCTTCCGCACATAACGATCCACCGAATAGATACAGGCGAGCGTTGCCATGCGACGATTTCCCCGACGTTCGTCCGGATCGAAGATCGGCACGCGAGCCAGATCCGGCTTGACCAGCGGAACACCCTTTCCATCGCCCGTGAGAATCATCAGTTCACCTTCCTCTTCGACCGACGGAGCGGTAACCTCGTCGAGATAGTGCTCTGCCTGCCTGCCAGCCGACACGCTAATTGATTCGCTCCAGCGTCTCCTTGGACAGCGTTTGCCGCATGACGCGCGCGATGCCGTCCAGCGAGTGATCAAATGCCTGCCCGACGCAGAAGCACTGCGAAAATTCCTCAAACAGGGACGACGCAAATCCCGGCGACAACTCCATCCGGGCATCGACCGGACGCAGCTCAATCTTCCTGTTCGGCCCGCGAGCGTAAACGTATGCCTGAATCTGAAACAGCCCGAAGACGGTCTGAAACGGACGATTCACCGGTTCGGCACTCCGCTGGAGCGTCACGCCTTCGTCCGTGGTGACAGTCTCTCCCAGATCCCCGTCACCCTGCTGCGAGATAAACAACCCCGTGCCCAGATTCGCCATGCGATGGATCATTTCATGCCATTCCGACTCGAACTCATGAAACGCCCATCCCTTCGCAGCGGCCGCGCGAATCCACCGGTCCATCTTTCCAGCCATGTCCGCCAGCGAACTTGCCGTGAACGAATTGCCCTTGCCAGTCTCAGACTTTTTGGCGATGCTCATCACTCGGCCTCCTTACCTTTGAAGAATGACGTTGTGATGCCTCCATCTTCGCAAAGAGGCCGTTTTTTTGCGCCCTCATTTTCAATAACCAAATTTACCCCGTCACTCCAGCTTCAAGGCGGCCTGCCAGCCACACCCTTATGGTAATCTGGATATTGACGTTCTTGCTCCTGTGTTCGTAAGCGTACAGCAGCACCATCTGGTATTTCGGTCCACCAGCGGATTCCTGCTGACGAAGATTCAGACGTGAAAGCGCATCAAGGCCGCGAGCACGATCTTCGATGTCGTACAGTTCCTGAAACATCGCCAGCAGCACCGACGCCACCTGCGGATGATTGGCTCGTGCTTCAAAAATCTTGCGACGCGCGTGCGCATTGCACGCTGCATGCGTGATCCCGTCATCACTGCGCAGATGGATGCCCGTGTAGCCGCTGTAGCAGTCGCCGATCAGCACTCCATTGAAATTGTGATCGATAAAAAACTGATCGGGGCCATCGCGATGTCGACTGACAGTGAAGTCAAAGATATTGAGCGGGACTGTGCTGCCACGATAGGCCCACATCTTGGCCTTCACATGTTTCTTGTTGTCTTTGAATGCGGCGGAAAGCACTTCGTGAATTCGCTGGCTGCGGACATCATTCGGAACAATCGCTGGCAGCACTTTCGGCAGCAGCAGCGTCACTCCCGTGTCATCAGTCCCGACGACATCGTCTTTGCGGACTTCATCCGCGAAGAATTTCACCAGCGGCTGCACCAGTTCCGCAGCAGCC
>JANOUN010001056.1:0-8088 GCA_031416875.1 Planctomycetota bacterium
GGCGGATGAAATCGCGATTGTGCATGTGATGAATCGCACGGTTCGCCGATGTTTCCTCCTGGGAGATGATCCGGTCAGCGGGAAGAATTTCGATCACCGCAAACGGTGGCTTGATGAGCAGTTGATTCATCAGGGCTTTTGAAAAGGGGTCAGGAGTCAATAGCCAAATGGCCCGGAGGGTGCTGCGCACTATTGACTCCTGACCCCATTTCAAAAGCTTGCCGGATGTGGTGGCGGAGTGGGGTGATTCTGAGGTGGCTCGGCGGTGGCTCGGCGGTGGCTGATGCTTTGTCCGGAACGACGCGACAAAAGCCGCAAGCCTGAGGAACCGTCGGAGTTCGAACTGAACCACATTCGCAAGGACAAGGCCAGGCTGAAAATCGTCCGCAGTCGGCTGAGCGATATCTCGTGGTGGATGCGGTTGCTGAGTCAGAACATCGCGCAACGGGCCAATAAAGAAGACGGCGAACTCGGGAAATTCTGGCAGGCGCGATATCGGGCAGTCCGACTTCTGGATGAGACGGCGATTCTGGCGTGTGCGGCGTATGTGGATTTGAATCCCATTCGAGCGGCGTTGGCAGAGACCATCGAAGAGAGTGATTTTACGTCAGCTCAGAAGCGATGTTGCGATGTGCAGGTGAAGTTTTCAGTGGGCAGTGTTCTGTCTTCAGTCGATGGAGACACCACCATTCATAACGCTGCTGACGTTCAGGTTTCGAACCGTCGCGTGGTTCGATCCGGCGACCTGCCAGCACAGGAGTCCCGCGTCGGAGACACGGGCAACAATGGCAGTCGTCATCTGGCACCGGTGGAGCTGCGGGGCGGATCGAGTACGACGGGACCGTGTGTTCACAAACAGGGGGCTCGTTGCAGCAACAAGGGATTCCTGCCGATATCGACGGCGGATTACCTGAGTCTGCTGGACTGGACGGCTCGCCAGACTCGTTCGGGGAAGCGAGGTTCGACGCCGAAGCAGTTTGCTGCGTTGTTTGATCGTCTGGGGATCTCACAGGAGATCTGGTGTCGTCTTGTGAAAGATTTTGGGAGACTGTTCAGCGTGGCTGCCGGCCAGCCTCAGCGAATTGACGAACATCGCTCGAAGGACAGTTCCCGCCGCTACCGCGCTCGGCAGGAAACCCGCGAATTGCTGGCAACGGTTTAGCTGGGCCGATTTCATGAAACTCGCGTTCTCTGTGCCGCTCGATACAATATGGCCGTGTCCTTGGGCGATGCACCTCTCAATAAGCCGTGCCGAGCAAGTTTCTTCGCTGGCACGAAGGCGGGTGCGCCGGAGGTCTGAAAACGCGAAAAACTCCTGATTTATGACAGACCGCGAGCATTGACTGCAGTGGCAGCAATGTAACCAGTCTGAAATTGCGGAAACATCGCCCGATGTGTCCTCCGGCGCGAATCCTTTCGCTCAGGCGGGAGTTTCTTCATTTCAAGGCGGAGAAATTCCGGCCGACAGCGAATTTCCCGGCAGTGGGTCGTTCTTTTCACACGACATCAGTCAGCCGAATCTACTTCTTCAACGCAGGTTTCCCCATGCCTTTCTCTTCGAGTCCTATTTCGACTGTCCGAGATTCGCTTGTAGTCCCGGCTTTAGCCGGAAAATGGGCTCAATGTTCATGGCGGGGCTGGCTGGATTTCCGCCTGAAGGCGGGACTACGAACAACATGGGACAGTCGAACCATGCCAGGATGTGTTGCCAGTTGTTGCGGGCGAATCCTGCTCTCGCTGACGTTCGTGATCGCTGGCATTTGTTTTGCTCCGGCAGTCAATGGACAAACGAAATCCGATGAAAAAACGGAAGAGAAAGGGTTCACGCTAATCGAAGAGGGGACTCGTCCGCTCGCCACAGTGACGTTTGCCAGTGCCGACCGCTTTGTCGAGGAAGCCCGCTATATCTTTGACGCAGCGGGAACTCCTGACGCGTTTAAGGTTGTGGAAGACTGGCTATCCGGATCACTAAATGATTTGGAAGGCTTCAACCGGGAAAAGCCGTTTGGCGTGATGGTCTATTTGCCGGTTGCCTTTCCACCGCTTCCTGAGTTCATTGGCTTTGTGCCAGTCGATTCTGTGGAGGCCGCTACCAAATTGGTCGAAAAGGCCCCGGTTGTCATCAGCAAAACCAGCGAAGAGGGCCGATACGAAGTCATTGCCCCAAATCGCACGTATCCGATTCTGCTCCGAGACGGATATGCATTCATGCCGCTGGGCAACGACCCTCCTGAAGAGGCACTCGACCGCAAGTTGCCCAATCCGGCTCAACTGCTGGCCAGCCAGGCACAGCAGTTTGATGTGTCCGTGAGTCTGGATGTAGAATCGCTTCCAATTGCGACTCGCACGCTGCTGATGAGCGTCATCACGTCCGGGATTTCGACACAGTTGCAGCAGCGAGACGATGAGCCCGAAGGTGCGTATCGCATCCGCAAGACTGAGGGTGAACGTGCGCTGCAGGCATTGAATCAATTCATCCTGGAGTGTCAGAAGATCACGATCGGCCTGGACGTCGTGCAGGAAGAACATGCAGTGAACATTGATTTTGTGATTGACGCTCTGGAAGGCACAAAACTGCTCAAGGAAATCCTGCAGTCGACAGAACGACAAAGCTACTTCATTCCGCTGCTGGACGAAAATGCGGCGGTGTCCCTTTCCATGTCATCCATGATGGCCGACCGTGACAAGGAAGCCTACATCGAAATGATGGACGGCATCCGCATGGAAGTCACGCGACTCATTGAAGAAAACAAGCTCGGTGCACCACCGGATGAAAACAGTCCGATTGGTAAAGGCCTCTCCGCGATTCAGAAGAGTCTGGAAGTCGGACATGTTGATGTCTTCGCGCAGTTTTATCGGGATTCCTCGGGCAAACTGGCGATTGTGGGGGCATCCCGCGTCGAAGAAGGCGATGCCATGGGCGCTGGTCTGCTGGACGCGCTCACACGTTTGAAAGACGTGGAGGAAATCAAGCAGGCGGGGACGCTGCAGATTGGTTCGGGTGAGCATCAGGGAATTACGTTTCACCGATTAACGTTTGCCCAGCAGCCAGCGGAAGCCGTTGAAGTCTTCGGCAAGGATATCGGCCTGACAGTCGGTGTCGGAGCTCGTTCGGTGTGGGCAGTTCTGGGCGGTGAGGAGTCGTACAACACACTCAAAGGCGTAATGGATCAGCTGGAAGAAGCCAATCAGTCGCCTCAGGAATTCCGCACTCCGCCAAATTTCCGCATCATCGTGAACGTGAATCAACTGGTGGAAATGGCCACGATTGCCGAAACTGCCGGCAAGAAGGCACGCGAAGCAAAAGAACAGGCCGCAGGGGCTGAAGCCTCGACAAAGCTCGCCCCAGAACCCGCTGCTCCGGCCGATGCCACTCCAAACGCGGCTTCCGGCAACGGCGGCGATAACGCTCGTGACGCTCGCCGCGCTGCTCAGGCCCGTCGCCGTGACCGCGGAGGGGAGATTTTTCGCGAAACTCTGGCCGAAGGCGACGACCGCATCGAAATGGATTCACGCCTGACCGAAACCGGGGCTCGCGTCCGCATCCGTCTAGAAGAAGGCTTCGTCAAGATCTTCGGACGCCTGCTGGCGAACGCCCTGGTACCGCAGGAACAGCCTGAAGAGAAAAGCAACTGAGCGTCTATCGTGGTCACGAAGTTTTATGCGGTTGTCCCCATTCGGTTGTGAAACACTTCGGCGGATTGCAACGGCAGTTCGACAAACGAATGACGGACAAACGAATGAATCGCAATGGCATGCAACGCTGACGCGGCGCACTGATCGAATGTAGGATGGACATTCATGTCCGTCGTGTGGCCATGAGATACAGTCGAAGCGAAGGTTATTGTGCTTTGACAGCAGTTGGGCAATGCAAAGGTGACTGGCCAATGTCTCGGACATGAATGTCCAAGCTACAGGAACCGCAGCATTGGACCTAGATGAGCGGCGGATCCGTGTTGCTTCGCAGGACGATCATTCGCCGGGAATCTCGATGGGATGCTGACTGATGTCGCGGAGCGGGCTCGGGGCAGGTTTCGCCGAATTCGATTCCGGAGCGCCGTTGAAGTAGACGACCTCTTCCTCTTCGATTTCCTCGACGTCACTTTTGCTGTGTGGCGCAGCATTCTGTAACGCTGCCGCGCTGGCAGCGGGCCCGAATTTCAGGATGCCGTCCGTCGGTGCGGAATGTGACTTTGGGGCCGGAGTCATGTCGATTCCGGGAGGTGTCATGGCCGTCCGGGCCTTTGGTACTCCGCTCGATGGCAGCGTCAGGTTTCCGCGTCTGGGTGCCTGAGATTCCCCTAACGCATGCACCACGCCGGAATCACCGTCAGACGCGGATGCCTTGACAGCCTGCATGATTCCGCCGTCGGGATTGTCGAGGAATCTCTGAGCGATATCGCGTCGCAGATTTTGTCGGATGTTAAAGACGACTCCGTCCGGCTGACGCACTGAGATTTCATCAATCACCCACGCACTATTTTCTTTCAGCAGCCGCACGCTCACCGGTGGTTCTCCGGCGTGTGCCAGCTCGACAATGGCTTGAGAGTTAGCCAGCTCTGTCGATTGAACAGGGACCAGCAGCATATCCGGCACGCGGTCGAAGTCACCTGGCAAAGTCTTCAGGTTTCCCCAGATCAGTCGATTGAAATCCATGGAACAGGTTCGCTTCACGCCTGTCAGATCCTGCTTGCGCCAGGCCGATGCCAGTTCCACGATCGGAACTGTCAGTTCCAGATGATTCCGCAGCGAAGCGACCTTCGCAGACGCGTTCGGATACTGGATATCGTCAACATTCAGGGTTCCGTTTTCGCTGCGCATGATGACGCTGCAGATCTGACCACCTTCCGACATGAATTCCATTTCTGTCGTGTCGCCGCGCACGTCGGTGTTGCGGAGTGTCAATTCACCGCCGGGAACTTCGGACAACGGGAGCTGAGACACGAGTGCCGGATCAATTCGGTCCCATGTGCCGTGCGAGAATTCTTTCGTCGACAACTGCTTCAGAATGGGCAAATTCTGATCATGCAGAGCGGAGACGAATAACATGGCTCGGATCGGCGCCGTGAACGCAGATTCCAGCTTCTGTTGTTTCCGCGTCTGGCGATCGAAAATCGTGATATCGCGGATTAAGAACGACGTTTCCACAGCCCCTTCGGCAAGTTTCTGAATGGCATTCCGATCGTCGGATTTGGGCGTTGTGAGATCGAGCTGGACGATTTGAGTCTTATCCGGCACCATGATCGTCAGTTGCCCGGAGAATGAACGAATTTCAAAGTCGTCCGGCGCGTGTTCCGCAGACGGCATGCTGATCATGGCCAGGTCGCCGATTTCCAGCGATGTGCTGTAGAAGGTTTCGTCGCAGAGCGTCTTCAGAGCAACCTTGTCTTCCTTGCCGTACGCTGCGAGGAACTGTGAAACCGTGTTCAAGGCGCGAGCCTGTCGCAGCACAGATCCGGGATGGTCGTCCGTTTTCCGCTGGCGCACTTCAATGTCAGAAAACAGCCAGCGGTCATCTTCCCGGGCAACTTTCATCAACAGAAAACCATTCTTCGACGGCATTTTGACGAGCGCATCGGATTCATTCATCTGAATTTCAGGTCGTCGGGCCATTTCGCTTTCGCATTCGGACGATACGCGTTCCACCAGCCGATTCATCCAGGGTTCCGGCATTTTTTCCAGTGGTTCACGCAGGATGGTGGCGATGCCCGGAAGAATGGCCGATCGATCATTGCTCTGCCATATGGCCAGAAATTCCCGGACGGTCAGCAGCAGGTCCATGACTTCGGAAACCGACTTGGTGGCGCTGGTGCCTTTTTTCTGCTGACGCACCAGCACATCATCCACCACCCAGCGACGTTTTTCCGAATCACGTGCAATTCGGAACTGGTATTTCGTGCCTTTTTCGTCCTTGGCAATCGTCTCAAAGGTGTTCTCATCGACGGAAGTGCTGTCGTCGATTTCCAGCTTGACCTTCGGAAGCTTCATGATCTCCAGATCCTTCCAGACATCGGCGGATCGCATCGCGCGTTGCTCGAATCGTGTGGACACGCTGCGGCGGAAGGCTTTTTCATTATCTTCGATCAACGCATCTGTGAACTGCGTGATCGCGCGGTTTTCGGTGATGTGCCCGTCCATGATGGACGGTTTCAAAGCGGCAGTCTTCAACATGGCCGTGTCGAAGAACGACGTCGCGCAGCCCGGAATCGTCATTCCGGCAAGACCCGCGAAAAGCAGAACAGCGCGAATATGTTTTGTTGGCAGCATGGAGAGACTCCTGCCGAAGATGCGTCAACCGCCAGGCGAGCTGGTTCAGCGGATGACGGCGTCGGGGCGATGGAACTCAGAATTGGGGGAGGATATCGATGACTCATTGCAGCGTCCCAGTTCCCTCCGTTGCGGTCAACACGCCGATGCGATCAGGAAGCCTCGCGGCGAAAAGGTGTGCGATGCGGATTATCGACTTTCGGCGGATTTGGCACCGCAGCTGAATCTCACGGCGGGGACCGGCGGTGCCAGATGGAACTCAACTGCAGGAATTGCCGAAGGACGTGCTTCTGCGGTTGCCCTGCGACTTTGGCGAGTTGAACCGTGGGGCCAGCGGCGGATTCGTTCTGCGGGATTGGTGTTCGCCACGGAACGCAACTGCATGATTGACCTTGGCCCGGGCTTGGCCCGCAACCCAAAGGCGAGCGGCGGGGGTCAGCCCGCTGGCACTCGATTTGATCGCAACTCGTATCAGCTGCAGTGCGCTAGCGGGGTGTTGATTTAGTCATTTTTGGGGCTCATAATCATACCAACCCGAAGCGCCAGCGAGGAATTCAGCCGTTTCAGCCTCGCTGGCGCTTCGGGTTGGTATTAAATCAACAGCCTTGAACGTTTGCTGAACAAACAGCTTCATTCACTCAGGCTGATCCAGCCGCCTGAAGAACTCCACCAACAGTCGTTCCAGCTGCTCACCGCCTTGTGCGGCAACTTTCAGGATCCTGGTAATGTCAGCAGGCTCCAGAGCGTCAGGCAGGCACATGTCGGTCACGATGGAAAACCCAACGGTCCGCAGGCCGGCGTGAGTCGCCGTGATGCATTCCGGCACCGTGGACATTCCGACGATGTCGGCTCCCATCAGCCGCAGCATACGGTACTCCGCCCGCGTTTCCAGGTTCGGGCCGGGAACGGCCACAAGCACGCCTTTATGAGCCGAGATTCCCAGCTCCAGTGCGATGCTGCGAGCCTTCTCAATGAGCAGTCGATCCCACGGCTGGCTCATGTCGGGGAATCGAGGCCCCAGGCGATCGTCGTTGATGCCTCGCAGCGGATTGTCAGGCATCAGATTGATGTGATCCTCCAGAATCACAATGTCCGCCAGACTGTACTGCGGATTCATGCCTCCCACGGCACTGGTCAGAATCAGGGTGTCGGCTCCCATGGCCTTCATTACGCGAATTGGAAACGTCACCTGTCGCAGTGAATAGCCTTCGTAGTAGTGAAAGCGTCCCTCCATCGCCATCACAGGGACGCCCTCCAGTGTTCCGCAAAGTAACTTGCCCGCATGAGACGGTGCCGTGGAATGCGGGAAGTGAGGGATCTCACCATACGGTATCGCGACCTCGGTGTTGATCTTCGTCGCCAGCCCTCCGAGGCCGGTGCCCAGAATCAAACCCACGCGCGGAGTCCCCGACCAGCGGCTGGCCAGCCATGTCCGAGCGACCTGAATCTCATCCCACAACCCGTCCATCCTAAGGACTCCTGATCCCGGAACCGTAAAAAAGGGCACTCCGACGACGGAGTGCCCCGAAGGCTATGGTTTGGCGCAGTCCACTTCAAATGACCTGCCTGCTGGTCAATCAACGAGTTGCGGAAACTCAGCCCCGAAGTCGATCAGGGTTCTTCGGCCATTTCCTCTTCATCATCGTCTTCCTCTTCGTCGTCGTCTTCGAAATCATCGTCATCATCGAAGTCGTCGTCTTCAAAGTCGTCATCGTCTTCAAAGTCCTCTTCATCATCATCGTCGTCATCCGCGTCATCCGCGTCAGCGTCGCCGAAATCTTCGTCGAAATCCTCGTCCTCATCGCCACGAAGGTGAGGACT
>JANOUN010001057.1:0-6381 GCA_031416875.1 Planctomycetota bacterium
ACGTGGTTTCTGCTGGCCTTTCTGGGACTGTTGATTGGGGTCGGTGTGTGGCTGTCACTGCCGCCGGGTGAAGACACGTTGTTCATCAAAGCCAAAGAAGCCATGTCCACGGCTGATCCGGTGGCTCACTTTGACGCTCGCAGTCGTTACCTGCGTCCGTATGTCGAGCGATTTCCCGACGGCAAGTATGCTGAAGACATGCGGCGCTGGCTGGATGATGTCGAAGTGTCGTTGATCGAAGCTCAGTTGGATCGACGCGTGCGGCGTCCGGACGATGGACGAAATCGCTTCGAAACTGCGTGCCTGAAAGCGATGCGTGCGGCGGCGGATTCCGACCGCAATCCGCTGGAATCACTGGAAATGTTTCAGGCGCTGATTGAATCGTTGCCAAAGGACGATGTCGCGGACGCCGTTGCTGCAGAACCGACTGACAGCAAAGCGGATCCTGAGGGTGAGGTGTCGGATGACATGATTTCCGTGCCGCGATTCTGGAAAATCATCGCTGAAAAAAAACGTGATGCCGGGAAGCAGGTTTTGCTGTCCAATCCCGATCGCATCCGGATCATCAGCGAACGCATGACAGCCGCTAATCAACTGCTGAAGGATGGAAAGACAGACGAGGCGCAACAGATTTTTCATCTGTTCCGTGAAGTATTCTACGGCGAAAAAGAACTCGAAGACTGGCTCGACTACGCCAAATTCCGCCTCCACGGCGACGCGGTCGAAATGCCAGCGACACCGGAGCAGCCGGACACTGGGAACAAATGACTTTGGCGATACCGCGCGGTTGAGGAAGGCACATTCGTTTAACCGCGTGGGCAACGCCCCGCGCTTCGTATTTCAAATTTCAAATCTCAAATCTCAAATACGAAATTTCAATTAGAACAATCGCGGCCCGCTGGGCACGCGGTTAAACTCGTGCTGCGAGAAAAATAATGCATCTGACCTATGACATGCAACGCACCTGGGAAGCAAACTGCGAGCGGGGCCCGACATTTGCGGACGAATCCGTTGAAGTGCCCTTCACGCCCATGAAGACATTTCTGGGCCTGCCCGTCCGCAGTCGCATCGGAATCACGGCGGGGTTACTGCCGAACAGTCGCTGGGTTCTGCCCTACGCAAAACGCGGATTCGATATTGTGACCTATAAAACGGTGCGCTCTGTCGCCAGACCATGTTACCCTCTGCCGAACTGGGTTTTCGTCGAAGACACAGAGCCACCTGATGGACCGGTGTTCGTCGTCGAAACTGCCGGGGACGATCCGGCACAGGTCAGTTCATCCGTCTGCTTTGGAATGCCATCTGCCGCGCCGGAAGTATGGCGAGAGGATGTACGAAATACGCGCGCGGGACTCGGCGAAGGTCAGTTGTTGGTTGTGTCGGTCGTGGCGACACCATCGCAAGCGTCTTCCTTGTCAGAGATTGCGGTCGATTTTGCGCGGTGTGCGGTTTGGGCTGCAGAGGCTGGCGCGGATGTAATCGAGGTGAACCTGTCGTGCCCGAATGTGTGTTCGGCTGAGGGATCGCTCTATCGCGACGTCGATGCGAGCCGGACCGTGGTTCGCCGCATCCGTGAGGCAGTGGGCTCGACTCCGGTGCTGCTGAAGCTCGGCCAGTTTCCTGATGACGTCCGGATGCGACAATTCCTGCGAGCGATGAACGGGCTGGCGGACGGCGTCACACTGGTCAACTGCATCAGCCGTACCGTACTTCATCGAGATGGCCGACCGGCCTTCGGTCCTGGATTTCCGACGGCCGGAGTCCTGGGACGAACGATTCACGAACCGTCGGTGGCCGTCGTCCGCGCGGCGAAGCAGTGCATCAATACAGACGGACTAAAACTTGAGGTGGCCGCAGTCGGAGGAGCCTCAACACCGAACGACGTCGCAGACTTCTTCGAAGCAGGTGCGGATGCGGTGCTCTGCGGTTCGTCGCCGATGTACGTGCCCAACCTGGCGATCGACTGCAAGCGGCAGCATCCGGAGTGGTGATGGTTCGCAGTTTGCCGCAGTTTCTGCCACGAGCGCAATCCGTCGGCATTTTCTATCGCGATTTGAATACGCCAATTCTCAACGAAATTTAAACGATCGTGCCGTTGCAATCCTGATTTCTTACCAATTCAGTGCATGCTGACGGGATGCGTATGGAAAACGTCTGCGAGTGCTCTCCAGGGGCGTGTAAAATCCAGACTATTCCGAAAAACGGGCATAACCGGCACGACGAGAGATCTGAATTGTTGTTCGAAGTGAACTGGATTTCCACGCCGACCTTTCATGCAACTCTTACGTACGAAAGATTGTGCGACCTCCAGGGAGTCGCCAGCCGAGCAGCTTACAGTAATTCGGATGGCGGTCTGCATGTGGGCGTTTTAGAGATGTTCCTTCGTGAACTCGTGCAGGGAGGCAGTCGTTGGATCGTCAATGCAGAAATTCCGAGGGGACTTTGGGCGACCGCCAGCACTTTTGATTGCCACATTTTTGTGGCTGGCATTGGTCAATTCTTTGTCGGCCAGGGCTCAGGCTCCTGCGGAAGATTTGATGACTGACTATGAGAGCCCGATGCCGACGGACGGATCATTCGGACGTGCTCCCGGTCGAAACGGACTGCAATCTGTGGGCAGCGTTTCTTTTTCCGTCGAAGCGATCTTCGGCAGTATCAATGACTCGAACGCGCTCGTCGGATCTTCAAATGCTCCGCAGATTTTTGGCGACCGGTTTTACGCAGCATCGCTGGCCGTGCTGGACGGAGCACATGTGGGGATCAGCGAGTTGCAGCCGGCACTGGTCGGACAGCAATTGTCAAACGACGCCACCATCGGCACACGAGTCCGTTTGAACTATCGCGGGGAGAATAACAGCGGTCTTGAAGTGAGTGGATTCTGGCTCGATGATGCGACGCGGTCGTGGCAGAGAGGTCTGGGAGGTTTCGATGCCGGAGCAGATCCGACCAACGTTCGCGTCACGGCGGCATTGCCACTCGATGATGGTGCCGGCGGTTACGCAGTTCCCTACGACCAGTACTTTCATATCGGCCTGACTACGAACGTCTACGGCCTTGGGGCTGATTATGCTCCGGTTGGTGCTTATTGGGGCAGCCAACCATTGGAGCACGCTATCTGGACTTGAATGAGAAGTTCGGATTTGCTGCGGCTGACAGCGGTCTGCAATACATGCACCAGCCAAACGGTCTTCCGGATGAAACGACGCTGTTCCCGCTAAACCCTGTCGTCCCGCCGTATCAGTCAGTGCTGGATGTCACTGCCGACAATCAATTGCTCGGGCCGTGTGTTGGGCTGAATCTCATGACCAGTGGCAAGATTGTTCGCTTCAGCAGCAATTCCCGTGCTGGCGGTTTGTTCGCGGATAGTCAGCAGACATTGAGCGGACGGGGCTTCGGAAACGGTTTTGCCCCAGGCTTCGATCCTTCGATCGCGTTCTCCGATTCACGATCTCAAACTTACGGTACGGCGTTTTTGGAACAGAGTCTGAATATGGACTTTGAACTCTTACGACTGTTGCCGAAGTTTGCTCAGCATCAGGGAGCCAACTCACTGGCTCTGCGACTTGGCTGGTCGCTGCTTGCCATCGACAGTGTGGCGCGTCCCGTTGAGTCCGTCGCGTGGAATGGATTCCCGCTGTCACCGACGATTACGGAAACCCGGTCCGATTTCATCCTGCAAACATGGAACATCGGGCTGTTGTATCAGTATTGAGCGCGCAGTCAATGATGTCCAGGGCTTTGCCGCTCTGAGCAGCCGAACCTTTGATAGCCACCCATTTCAGAGCTTCCACTGTGACTGGACTGCCAACTCTGCTTTGCAAACGCTTAGATTGTTGTTTTTCTGAGAAGATTTTAGACGGTTTGCAAACTCGAAACGAAAGTCCGCAACCTTCTGGTCGGCCCCATCAGGCTTCACGCCTTTTCGTTACCCAAAAATCAGGGACCGAAGCGGGGCTGGCGTGTCGGGGAGTAGCTTTCAAACCAATTCATCACTTCCACAGGACCAGTTGGGGTGATTGGCTACTGCCGGATCCCACTGCAATTCGGCCCCTGCCGACCCCACGTCGGTGAGCGATGACTCTGAAACCCCGGTTGCCTTGGCGATGCTGTACCGGGATTCGTCCGCCGTCCTATATGGACTTTCTCAGACTGGCAACCTGGCGGCTGCATGGTCGAAACTCGAAGAAACTCCGGCACGCCTGGCTCTGATCATCCACTGCATCCGCCATGTCTGCGGAGACGCCGTTGACCCATGGACCTGCGATGCTGCTTCCATGAGCGCCGGTGTCACATTGGCCACCTGGTTCAAGAATGAGACCGAACGAGTCTACCGCCTGCTGACAGAGCCAAAGAATGATCGCGATTTGCGGCAGGCCGCACACTGGATTGAACAGCAGGGTGGCACGGTCCGCACTCGTGACCTGGTCTCCGGCCGACGTGATATCACCGACAGTGAAGAGGCAGACAGTCTGCTGCAGCGATTGGTGAACGCCGGTTTCGGTTCGTGGAAGCGGGTGCAATCGACAGAACGAGGGGGTCGGCCCACAATGGAGTTCAAGCTGTATCCTGTTTGCGCGGATTGATTGGCAGTGAGTTGTCAGCAGAACCTCGCTGAACCGTTGGGCAAACGGGGGTTGTGCTGACAACGCCTGACTGAACGAAGTTAGGACATTCTGAGAATCAACGCGACACGAATTGGACAATCTTAGAGAATTTCGGGAAAGCGATTAGGGCATTTCACGATTGCATTTACGCATTGCCAGCATCAAAAACGTGTGATTTTAGCGGAAAAGAGCCACTCGGAAGACTTCAGTGTTCCATCAACGCAATCGTGAAATGCCCAGGAGTCTGTCCCGATACACCAAAACCGTGAGCCGCAAGGCGCTAGCCGCGGGTAATTCGCCTGCAAAAACCGGCGGCTAGTGCCTTGCCGCTCACAAAAACAGCGGTATTCAGACAGACTCCTAGACGCACGGATGCCAGTGATGACGCAGTGTTTTCATTGCCTTTTGGGGTGTGAAGTGTGGCAAAACAGCATCGATTCTAGTGAAAAACAGACTGCAAGCACAGGCTATTGATATTGCTGTTAGCGGATAACACACAATGCTTGACAGAATAACGCTACGGATTTCGATACCGTGAGTCGTGGGCTTGACGACGTTTACGAGTTTTGAACAATGGACAACAACTTCGGTCGGGAATCATCTGCCAGTTGCCTGCCCACGGACATCTCACACGACGGACAAGTTGATGTCGGAAAATTCGCTACATCCATTCGAACTTGTAATCAATGGTGAGAACGTCTTGCCAACGACTGTCGATGTTATTGCGCTCGCTCCGTTCTTGAAAGCATTTCGGAACGCTCTGGAAGGAATGGCAAAACTGAATGAACGTGAACACCGCAATTTGTTCGTGTGCTTCACGCACGCTGAAGTGGGCAGCAACCGACTCAGGTTGGAGTGCAACAGTAACGGCTTTCTTGTGATGCAGAATCTATCAAGAATGTTGATAGGAAACGAACGCCAGTTTCTGCCAAAAAAGACCGTGCGGAATCTTGGCGTCATGAATCGGATTCTGGAAAAATACGGCTGGGACAGTTGCGAGTTAAGAGGCAGTAAACTGCCTTCGACAATCCTTGCCCAGCAAGAATCTGCAAGACCAACTTACAGGGGTGTTACAACAGTTTACGGGCATCTATTTCGTGTCGGAGGACTTTCGAATCAGACTGCCCAGATGAAGGTTCAAGGCCGTCCGGTTATTGTACGTCTGAAGGATGAAGAGATGGCCGTGACACTCGGCAAGCGACTTCATCAGACGATCGGCCTCGAAGGCGAAGCAACATGGTATGCGGACAGCGATGAATTGAAAGAATTTCGCGCCGAAGGGATCTCACCCTTTCAAGATCGATCTAGTGACGGTCAATTGAATGATATCCTTGAATCGCTCCGCGAACTCAGGAACGCAAGTAGTGGCCGTTGGAATAATCAAGATCCAGAACGTTTTGTTGCCGAGCAAAGAGGCGACGAATGACACTGGTTACAGTGGATACAAACATCCTGATCTGGGGCGTAAGAGGGAATTGCACCGCAGGTCAGGAGGAAATGCTTGATCGGTCTGCCGCTATCATAAAAAACATTCAACGCAATCATGATCTTGCTTTGACTGCTATTTGTGTTTCTGAGTATCCAGCCCTCTCAACAGATGAAGAGGCGAGCGATGAATTGAGAGTCTTCGAGGAAAGATTCAGAATTCTGCCTTTTGACGCAAAGGCTGCAAGAATTGCGGCAACGTTGTTTCGTGATCGTGCCGAAGTAACAGAGCTCGCCAATATGAGGCGCACCGAAATCAAGGCGGATACTCAACTCGTTGCGTGCGCGGTTG
>JANOUN010001058.1:0-2206 GCA_031416875.1 Planctomycetota bacterium
CACGATCATCGTCGATCTTCTCGGCACGCCAACGCCGATTCCACTGCCAAAGTCACCGACTTTCGCCGCCAACCCAGCGTTCCTGCGACCGACGATCAGCAATACACTGGGCAACACGGTTACCATGGCTCAAGGCAGCCAGTTCTCGGGCTTTATCATCGACAGCCCGTCCGGCAGCGGGATCTTCAGCAACGGTGTGGGGAACACGATCATCAATGATGTCCTTATACAGAATGCCGGCGTTTCCGGAATCAGTCTGCAGAATACGACGGGCAACACAAGGATCACGAATACGACGCTGGTTTCCAGCGCCACAGCGACCGGTCCACTGTTCCATGTGAATGGCGGCAATGGTATCGTCACGTTTGGCTCCACAGATCGCGCCGCGAATGGCACCACGAATATCTTCGGGCTGGCATCGCTCACCAATATGTCTGCGCAACCCACGGTCACGATCGAAAACATGACGGGGGGCCGAGTTGACATGACGAACTCAAACAATACGTCCACCGGCGGAGGCGGCATTCTGATTCAGAACAACACGGGAGGTTCGGCAACGATCGATAACGTATCCGTTGCCAACAGCACGGGTAACGGAATTGCGATCATTGACAGCGCCGGCGTTTACACGTTCAATAAGACCAGCACGCAGTTGGCGCAGATCACGCTCGATAATGCGACACTCGAGAGTGTCCTTATCAGCAACGCATCGGGTCAGGTGAATTTCACCGACGCACTGCTGATTACAAATCGAAATGCCGAAGGGATTGAAGTTCGCCAGTCTTCCGGGTTAGCAATATTCTCAGATGTCGTCACGATCAACGGACTGGCTGCCGGAGCGGGCGCGCAAGCGGCGGTCTCCATCCATGATCAACTGGCTGGCAGCCTGGTGACATTCCGGGACGACCTGGTCATCAGGCCGGGGGCCATTGGTCGCGGAAGCAATGGCAATGGCATCAATATCAGCAACAACCTGGCTGGCAGCGGGGTCAATGTTCTGGGCAATGTTTCCATCGACGCCACAGACCTGGCCTCCATTGCGGTGAACGCGAATGCCGGTGCCGTCCAGTTCCAGGGATCAACTCGAATCACCCGACGCCTGCAGGAAGGCATTCTGGTAACGAATTCCTCGGGTCCGGTCCAGTTTGGGAATGCATTAGCGGACCTGACAAGCATTCTGAACGACAATGTTCTTCCGTCGCTGTTTGCCGCGATGTCATTCACCGGAAACTCGGGTGGAATTTCTGTCCAGAACACCTTCATTGAGAACGCTCAGGGCGGAGGCCTCGGTGGTGCCGGTGTCGGCATCAACGTTGTGAACAATACCGGAGCGGTCAGCTTTGGTGCGATCGATGTCGAGTCGTTTGACGGTATCGGACTCTTCGGTTTGAACAACACCAGTATTCGCATCGGCGATGGTACCATCGTGACAGACGCCGCCGCAGCCGTCGATATTGAAGAAACCGGCATCGACATCACCCTGGAAAGCGTCACGAGCACGAATTCTCCGAATTACGGCATCCGGCTGGTTGAGACCAATAAGACCGGATTCAGGACGTTTGATGTCGATCCGAACATCGTCAACGCGGTGCCGGGGGACGGCGGTCAGATTCTCAACGCCACGGGGGACGGCGTGGATAACAATGACTCCGCAGGCGTCTTCCTCAGCAATGCCGGACAAGTGCGTCTGCGAGCCATGCAGATTGAAAACAACGAATTCGGGATTCGTATCCGCAACACCGAAACCATACCGGGCCTGGCAGACAATATCAAGCAGAACTTTGTCCTCGAAATTTCCACCGTCATCGATTCCAATATTCGCGGGCTCGACAGCCAGGACCTGATGGATCTGGATATCGAAAACTCGACATTCGACAACAACGGTGACGATCCCGCAGTCGGCCGCGAATCGATTCTGCTCGACTATACTGTTCGTCTCGATCTGGACACGATCACACGCTTCGATCAGGCACAAGACCCGTTTGTGGTGCTGATCCAGGACACAGATTTCACTTCGAATACGACGGATGTGATCAACATCACCCAATCAAACGCAACGGCAATTGGAGCTGCCATCCAGACGGATCTCTACCTCAATACATTTAGTGTCACCGACACAAGCGACCCGACTGGCTCTGGCTTAGTCGACGACGCCTTTATCTTCGACTGGAACGGACCAGTGCGGGCTCACATCGACGGCAATACG
>JANOUN010001059.1:0-22283 GCA_031416875.1 Planctomycetota bacterium
GTCAAAAAACATGGCGTTCTCGTCAATCGATGCCAGGCTGGAAGCCTGGCCCACCTAGAATTCAGACTAAATCAACAAACCGCCAGCGCTAGCGGGCTGTTGATTTAAGTTTGTAGTTCCGCCTTCAGGCGGTTTTTTGGCCCGAACCGCCCGCGAATTCCGGCTGAAGCCGGGATTACGAACGAAATGGCACTAACTCAACAGACCGCTAGCGGGGTGTTGATTTAGTGATTTTCGGGGCTCATAATCATACCAACCCGAAGCGCCAGCGAGGAATTCAGCCGTTTCTGCCTCGCTGGCGCTTCGGGTTGGTATTAAATCAACACCCCGCTAGCGCCTTGCGGCTCACCGTTTTGGAGTATCAGGACAGACTCCTGGCGTCTGCACCGATCATTATGATCTGCACAATGCAGCAATTGGAAGCCTCACATCGAGCCCCGCCGCCGCAACTGGAAAGATTTTAGAATTGGGGCAACTTGCTTTTCGCGAGTCACCGATCGAAGATAGGCCGTGGTCCTGATCGAAAACTTTCCTCCACGATTGCTGAGGTCCAGTTTGACGACATCTCCGGTTCCCACCGACTTAGACTGGGATCCACTCATCGCTTCGCTGGCCAAGTACGCCGCGCGTCCGCCGGAATTGGATGCGGAGACGCTCGACACGGCAAGAATGTGCCTGCTCGACAGTCTCGGCTGCGCGTTAATGGCACTGGAATCCACGGCGTGCCGTCGTTTGCTCGGACCGGTTGTGCCCGAAGCGATGCTGGCTGGCGGCGTCGCGATTCCGGGGACAGGTTGGGAATTGGAGCCTGTGCAGGCGGCATTCAATCTTGGTTGCCAGATCCGCTGGCTCGACTTCAACGACACCTGGCTCGCCGCCGAATGGGGGCACCCGTCCGACAACTTTGGCGGCCTGCTGGCAGTTGCGGCCTGGCTCGCAAATCGCAATCGTCGCACCGGTGCTGCACCGGTTACGGTGCGAGATGTGTTGTCGGCCGCAATCCAGGCCTATGAAATTCAGGGAGTCCTCGCGCTGCAGAACTCGTTCAATCGCGAGGGACTCGACCATGTGCTGCTCGTGCGTGTGGCGACGGCCGCCACAGCGACCGCCATGCTGGGAGGCACGGACGAGCAGATCGCCAATGCCGTCAGCAACGCGTGGCTGGACGGTGGCGCTTTGCGAACTTACCGCCACTGGCCGAATACGGGCTCGCGCAAGAGTTGGGCCGCCGGTGACGCCACCAGACGGGGAGTGCAACTTGCATTGTGGTCCATCGCAGGGGAACCGGGATATCGCACGGCCCTTTCCGCATCAAAGTGGGGATTTCAGGATGTCCTGTTCGGTGGTCGTCCACTGGTCCTCGCCCGCCCGCTTGAGTCGTACGTGATGAAACACATTTTGTTTAAGGTCTCCTTCCCGGCTGAATTTCACGCGCAGACGGCGGTCGAGGCGGCCGTGCGTCTGCATCCGCAGGTCATCTCGCGACTCGACGACATCAGCCGCATCGAGATCCATACGCACGAATCCGCGATTCGCATCATCGACAAGACGGGCCCGCTGCGAAATCCCGCGGATCGCGATCACTGTTTGCAGTATATGACTGCCGTTGGACTGCTCAAAGGAGATTTGACCGCAGAAGACTATGAAGATGCCGCGTCAGTCGATCCGCGGATTGACAGGCTGCGGAGCTTGATGAAGGTCGCGGAAGAGCCTGGCTATTCGCGAGACTACCTTGATCCGGACCTCCGGTCGATCGCCAATGCAGTGCAGGTCTTCTTCGCCGACGGTACAGCGACCGAACGGGTTGCCGTCGAATTTCCGCTCGGCCATCGCCGCCGCCGACAGGAGGCGAAGCCGCTGTTGCGCGAGAAGTATCGAACAAGTCTGACTGAGCGGTTTTCTGCAGATCGAACGGAGAAACTGCTGGACCTATGGGACAATCCGACTTCGCTGGATTCCTTCGCCGCCGACGAATTCCTGCAATTGTTCGCGCTCAGGTGACGACGGGAACCTGTTTTTTCGCCATTTTTTGCCCCTCAGGCCGAGTGCTCTGTCACTCTTGCTTTAATGGATCGGGTGGCCGGGGCTGGACTGAGCGGAGCGAAGGAAGCCCCGGGGTTTCGGGCTAGCGCCCAATGGCACTCGATTTGCGACTTTCGCTGATTCAGTGTCGCCTTTTGCTCCGCAAAAGTAGCGTTACTTTCGCGGAGCGAAAGACAACACTGATCAAATCGAGTGCCATTGGGCTAGCGCCCTCCAACCCCGGCCACCCATCAATCCATTGGTGACAGAGCACTAAGCTCTCAGCCGATTCCACAATTTCCTTTCGCCTCGCCGCCGCCGTACAATACATGTGACCGTGGATTTCAGATCGGGAGTCAGGATATGCCCTCGCTGCGTGATGTCACTCAGACAATTCAAGATGAAGAAACTCTGCTGCGGCAGGGAACCGGAGCGACCGGCCTGGAGCGGCAGCGTCGTCTCGGGCGGCTTGGCGTGCGCGATCGTCTGCAGCGGTTGCTTGATCCAAATACAGAGTTGCTTGAATTGGGCCTGTGGGCCGCATGGAAAATGTATCCGCAGTGGGGAGACATCCCTGCGGCCGGAGTGCTGACGGGACTTGGGCAGATCAGCGGGCAAACCTGCATGATCGTCGCCAACGACGCCACGGTAAAGGCCGGGGCGTTGTTCCCACAATCGGTGAAAAAGATTCTGCGGGCACAGAAGGTCGCGAAGCTCTTTCGGATCCCCGTGATTTATCTTGTGGATTCTGCCGGCGTCTTTCTGCCGCTTCAGGACGAGATCTTCCCCGATGAGGATGATTTCGGCCGCATCTTCTTCAACAACGCTCGGCTCTCCGCCGAAGGCATTCCGCAGCTTGCGTGCGTGATGGGGAATTGCGTCGCGGGCGGAGCTTATCTTCCCGTCCTCTGCGACATGCTCATCATGACGGAGGGCAGCCAAATGTACCTGGCCGGTCCGGCGCTCGTGAAGGCGGCCATCGGTCAGGTCGCTGATCCGGAGGAACTCGGCGGCGCTTCAATGCATTCCCGCATCAGCGGCACTGCCGACTTTCATGAGCCGAACGATGAGGCGGCCCTCGACCGAGTGCGCAAACTTGTCGCTCAGTTCCCGCCTCGTGCCGGACTTTCACTCTATGAAATTTGTGGCGCTCTGATGCAGCAGGGTGAGGATTTATATGACATCGTCGCTGCGGACGGCCGAACAGAATATGATGTGCGGCGCGTCATCACTTGTCTTGCGGATGTCGATTCGGTGCAGGAATATAAGGCGGAGTTCGGCCAGTCGCTGATCACATCGTTCGCAAAGATCGGTGGTCGCAGCGTCGGGATTGTGGCCAATCAGCATTGCCGCACTAAATCCAGCCGCGGGGAGTTTGAGTTCGGCGGCGTGATCTATCCCGAGAGTGCAGAAAAGGCAGCCCGCTTCATCATGAACTGCGGTCAGGACGGCATTCCGCTGCTCTTCCTGCAGGACGTGCAGGGTTTCATGGTGGGCCGCGATGCGGAGCAGGCGGGAATTATCCGCGCGGGTGCAAAGCTGGTGAATGTCGTCAGCAACTCGGTAGTACCGAAGATTACGATTATTCTCGGTGGTTCATTCGGAGCCGGAAATTATGCGCTGTGCGGAAAGGCTTATGATCCATGGCTGATGCTCGCATGGCCGGGCGCGCGGTATGCCGTGATGGGGGGACGGCAGGCATCGGAGACGCTTCTCACTCTGCGGCTGCGCGATGCAGCGCGCAACGGGCAGACGCTGAGCAACGCTGAGATCAACGAACTGCGGCAAAGCACGCAGCAGAACTACGACGAGCAGACCGATATTCGCTACGCTGCAGCACGCGGCTGGATCGATGCGATCATTGCTCCGCATGAGACCCGCAGTTGGGTGATGACCGCCCTTGAGCTGGTCGCCGGTCGCCCGGCGAGCGAACCGTTGCGCACAGGGATTTGGCAAGTGTGACGACCTGAGAAGGGACAACGAATCATGTCGCGGAACCCTCTGAAAATCGCAAACGCGCAGGCGTTCTGGGGGGACCGCAATGACGCGGCGAGCGAACTGTTGTCGCAGGTGCCTGATCTCGATTATCTGACCCTCGACTATTTGGCCGAGGTCTCGCTTTCAATTCTCGCTCAGCAGCGAGACCGCGATCCGCAGGCGGGCTATCCAAAAGATTTCCTCGAAGTTTTTTCGTCGCTGATTCCCTATTGGCGAGTTGGCGGGAAGTGCAGACTCATCACCAATGCGGGCGGATTGAATCCACACGCGTGTGCAGCTGCATGTGCCGTGCGACTGGCAGCGGAAAATGGTCCGCCCCTGCGCATCGGCGTGGTCTGCGGCGATGATGTGCTGCCGCTCATTCAATCCGCGGGATCGGAAGATTTCGAACGGGATCTCCGTAACCTCGACACGGGTGATGCGATCGATGAGATTCGCAGCCGTCTTATGACCGCAAATGCGTATCTCGGTGCCGCGCCGATTGTCGCGGCCCTGGAACAGGGAGCGGACATTGTGATCACGGGTCGTGTTGCCGATCCGTCGCTGACCGTCGCGCCGTGCGTCCATCATTTCCAGTGGGCCGCAGATGACTGGGATCGCTGGGCCGCGGCGACGGTGGCCGGACATCTCATCGAATGCGGCGTGCAGGTCACCGGCGGCATCTCGACCGACTGGCTGAGCCTGCCTGATCAAGCCAACATCGGATTTCCCATCATCGAAATGTCGAACGACGGTTCCTTTGTCGTGACCAAACCAGCCGGAACGGGCGGGAGTGTGAACAGGCAAACCGTTACGGAACAACTCGTCTACGAGATCGGCAATCCCCATTGCTACCTGAGCCCCGATCTCACGGTTTCCTTGGCCAATCTGCGGCTCGAAGAGATCGGAGCCGATCGGATGCGAGTCACCGGCGCACATGGCGGCCCGCCGTCGCAGACTTATAAAGTGAGTGCAACCTATCGCGACGGATTCCGCGCTGCGGGACAGTTGACGATCTTTGGACGCGATGCCGTGCGGAAGGCGAAGCGCTGCGGCGAGATTGTGCTCCAGCGACTGCACGCGGCGGGAATGGTATGGCGTCATGCGGTGATTGAATGCCTGGGAGCGAACGCATGCGCCGGCGGAATCATCTCGCAGGAAGTTCGCGATTCGCTGAAGGAAGTTGTGCTGCGGATCGCGATGGAAGCCGAGTCTCGAAATGTTATCGAACACTTCTCACGGCAATTCATTCCGCTGGTGACCGCCGGTCCGCAGGGGACGACGGGTTACGCGGAAGGCCGTCCGCGCGTTCATGAAATCTTCCGCTATTGGCCGTGCCTGATCGATCGCGGTCGCGTTTCGCCGGAGGTAACGATCCTTGAGGCGGCAGGCGCGAACCGCACAAAGTGCGAAAAAGAGCCGTCGATTTTGTTTCCTCCGCGTTCTTCTTCGCAAACGATCAGTGCCACCGCAACTCCAGGCAGTCTGCCGCCTGTTCGACAGTCCAGGAAATATCTCGGTGATATTGCTGCAGCTCGCAGCGGTGACAAGGGAATCAACGCGAACGTCGGCGTGATCGCGCGCGATCCTGTGGACTTTGAATTGCTGAAAACGTTCCTGACCGAAGCGCGAGTCGCGGCCTGGTTCGCGGCACTCAGTGCGGAGCGAGTGGAGCGGTTCGAATTGCCAAATCTGTTCGCACTGAACTTTGTGATCCATGGGATCCTGGCAAACAGTCTCCGCCATGATGCCCAGGGAAAAGCCCTTGGACAGGTGCTGCTTGAAATGCCGCTCGCTGAATTTGAAAGCTGAGGATTCAACATGAATGAACGATTCCTGCAGGTGGAACACAGCCGCCCCGGTGTCGCGGTTCTGACAATGACTCGCCCCGAAAAGCGGAATGCGCTGAATATCGCGATGTTGGGTGCGCTCGGGGATGCAATTAATCAAATGGAGGATGATCCCGCATGTCGAGTGGTCATTCTGCGCGGCGAGGGGCCGGTCTTCTGCGCCGGTCTGGATTTGATCGAGGCCAGTGATCCGCAAAGCTCAGAAGAGTCCGCGCACGGGGTGCGTCGTGTGCTGACCCTTTTGAGGGAATCGCGGCTCATCACGATTGCCGCAGCCCAGGGTGGAGCGTATGCAGGTGGTGCCGGTTTGTTGGCAGCCTGCGATCTGGTTGTTGCCACGGAGGATTTGAAGGTTGGCTTTCCGGAGATCCGACGTGGGCTGGTTCCCGCCCTGGTGTCGGCCGTGTTGGCCAACAAGGTCCGTGACGGAGATTTGCGGGAACTGTTTCTCATCGGGGATCCTGTTTCCGCGCACCGAGCACAACAAATGGGGTTGGTGCAGCGGATTGTTCCCGCGGAACAGTTGATGGAACATGTGCGAGCGATTGCCGAAACAATTCTTACGGGTGGGCCTGAGGCAGTGCGGTTGACCAAGCAGATTTTGAACGCCCGGCTGTCACCCGATTCTCTGGAACAGCTTCAGGCCCTCCATGAACGCGTCCGTCAGAGTCCGGAGGCACAAGAAGGTCTGGCCGCATTTCAGGAGCATCGGCGTCCAGGTTGGTCGTTCTAATCGTTTAACGGCAAGCCGCAGGCGTCGTTGCCGCGTTTCGCCTGCGCCTGCGGCTCGCCGTTAAACGAATTTTCTGACTCTGTGAGCTAAAACGACAGTCCCCGAACGGGATGGGGCCGTTCGGGACGAACACAGGACAATATGGCACAGTTGGATCCGATTTTTTTGGAGAACCGTCATGGTTGCTGTCACATCAGCGCAGTCCGTCGAACGCGAGGCACAAATCAAGCAAGCCGAGGAACTCCTGGGATCCGTCCCGCAGCGTTCCGGCATCGCAAAGGGACTGTTTCGCGGCCGCTTCGTCGCTGATTGGGTCTTTCCCTATCCGCAACTGTCGGCGGAGGCCGCGCGAGACACCGAAGCTTCACTGCAGGAACTCCGCCGATTTTGTGATGCCGAACTTGATCCGCCAAAAATCGATCGAGACGCCGACATTCCCCGTCGCGTCATCGACGGACTGGCACAATTGGGTGTACTCGGAATGACCGCGCCACGCGAACTGGGTGGCCGCGCCTTTTCACAGCTCGCGTACTGCCGCATCCTGGAAGAGCTGGGAGGACGCTGCAGTTCCACGTCAATCTTCGTCAATGCCCACCATTCGATCGGCATGAGGGGACTGTTGCTGTTTGGATCGGCGGACCAAAAGACTCGCTGGCTGCCGGACCTCATCTCCGGCCACAAGCTGGCGGCGTTTGCGCTGACTGAACCTGAAGCGGGATCGGACGCGGCGAATGTGCAGACGGCCGCCGTTCCATCCGCCGATGGCTCCACGTTCGTCATCAACGGTCAGAAGCGATACATCACAAATGCTGCGATCGCCGATGTCCTGACCGTGATGGCCCGCACGCCGCATCCCAGCGGTACCGGGACCGCCATCACTGCATTTCTCGTGACGCCCGACTTGCCAGGGTTTCGTATTATCGAACCTCGCATGCCGAAACTGGGGATCCGCGGCACCGCCACCGGACGCATGACATTCGAAAACATGGTCGTTCCCCGCGAGAACATTCTGGGACCATACGGCAAAGGTCTGAAGGTCGCCTTAACGGTCCTCGATTTCGGCCGCACGACCTTCGGTGCGTGTTGCACCGGAGCCGCAAAGTCATGTGTGCGCCTTGCGGTGGCGCACGCCCGCACGCGCCGGCAGTTTGGGCGCACGCTCGGCGAGTTCGAACTCGTGCGGCAGAAGCTCGCGCGAATGGCGGCCTGGACCTATGCCATTGAGGCGATGACGACCGTCACCGCGGGACTGATTGACCGAGGCCTGGAAGACTATATGATCGAGACGGCAATGCTGAAGGTCTACAGCACGGAACGGCTGTGGACCATCGTCAACGATCTGTTTCAGATTCACGGCGGTGCGGCGTACTTTACAGACAAACCGATCGAGCGGATGCTGCGCGATGCACGGATCAATCAGATCGGCGAAGGGGCCAACGAAGTGTTGTTTTCATTCGTCGCTCTGGCCGGCATGCGCGAACCGGGGCTGGGACTGAAGGCGACCTGGGACGCGCTGCATCAACCGCTGACTGCTCCCGGCGCGTTGATCCGGTTCGTCGGCGAATTCCTGCGACTGCGATTCACAACGCCAGAGATCCCAGTCCGTGCCGAATCGCTCAAGCCGGCGGCCGCACGTGTGGGTCGGCTGGTCAAGAGACTGGGAATCGTCGCGCAGCAGACTCTCATGCGCCACAGGGAGGAAGTACTTGAACGGCAGCTTGAACAGGAGCGGCTCGCCTGGGCGGCGATGGAAATCTTCGCCTCCGTCTGCGTGCTGAGCCGTCGCGACGCGGAACTGGCGGGGTTGATGCAGAGCGAAGCGTCGTCCGCAGCAGTGGCTGCGTTCTTCCTGGAAGAATCAGCCGCCAACGCCGAAAGGCAACTCGCACTCGCGGGGCATTCGCCGGATCATCTTCTGCGCGACGCCGCAACGGCTGTGCTCGGTTAACGCCCAATGGCACTCGCTTTACCTCAAAAGTAGCAGGCACACGCCGTGTGCCGTCCGCTAATTCGCCCGTTTTCAAAGGCTTCGGCACTTGGAAAATGCCTGCTACTTTCTAAAGCGAGTGCCATTGGGTTAACGCCGACGGTGATGCTGATGCTGCACGCATTCGCTCAGGCGACGAGCAATCCGCTTCATCGCTTTGTTAAGCGCGATTCAGTTCATCCGTTTACCACGGCTCATTACCACGAGGTCACCTCGTTCGAAAGGTTCAGGCGCTGAAATGATGCTGGCGACGGCAGTCTGTTCACGCAACTGTGAAACCTTGAGTTTGCCAATCCACTTGCTGTTTCTCTTTACGACAAATATATCGCCGATTTCGACTCCATCGGCCTCGCCGACGGAAATCTGAACGGCTATCAACCCGGCAGCGTTGTGCTGCATCAATACACCGTGAATCGTATCGGCAGGTACGATGACTACATCGCCTCGTTCGAACGGTCTTTCGGCTGCAAGGATGTTTGCGATGCTTGAGTTCTCCCGCAGTTCAATCACCTCGAGCCTTCCGATTGTCTTTCCATTTCTTTGAACGAGGAGCTCATCGCCCGTCTCAACTCCATCGGCCGTTCCGGCAGTAATCTGGACAGCAATGGTGCCCGGTGTGTTGAGCTCCTGTATGAGCCCTTGAATCTGACGCGGTGGCGCAGTTGGGGTCGCAAAGAACATGGTAACGAGTGTCAAAACGACGAATGATGCCTTCAGCATTTGTACTCCTTTCGCGTCACAACGACGGCTGTGGGAAGGACACTCGATTGAATGTCTTCGCAATTAACGACGGCGGTAACCAGGCCGCCGCCAAAAAAAAAATACGATTTCAAATCCGGCGTTTTCGGCGGCTCCGGTTCACCGATTCGTTCGGCGAAGTGGTTCGTGTCGGCATGGCATCGATCAAGGCGCGTAAGGCTTTGTTGACGGACTCCGGTGATGTGAACACCTCGGATACGTCAGCATCTAACGCCACCACGAGGGGAGTTTTGTCCACCCGCGATGCAAATCGGTTCGGCCTCGCCTTGGAATAGTCGAACCGATATTCGTCGCGCAGTTGCTCTGAACCAGCGCGTGTGGCTTTACGGACTGATGCCTTCTTCATAGTCTTTTCTCTCTCGTCGGGTTGCCTTCCTCGCACTTATGATCCGAACGACCATTTTATCACGTTCCGTGAACGAGACCAGCAATAATCGACCCTGGAACGAGTGACCGATGATGATTTCGCGAATCTCATCCTGGGACTGGCCCTCGTCGTCGAAAATGACAGCCAAAGGATCGCCGAAAACTGTACTCGCTTCTTCGAACGTGACCCCATGTTTCGCCACATTCGAGGCCGCTTTCTTCACGTCCCAGTCGAATCTCAGCGGCATGCATTAGGCTCCGAGTCATAATGTACCGCAAATGTCATTGATTCACTCGCCGAACTCTGAATTACACGCGCCGCGTGATATTGGCCATGAGGAGCAAAAACACGGGCGATGTGATGCCTTGTTTCAATATCACATGGCGCGTTCAATATCAAATATTGGACGCGCCGCGGATGTCACGATATCGTCACGTCTTCAGGGTGTCAATTTGATCAAGTTCTGGACGGATCTCCGAACCGTGTGGGGGACCACTTCGGTCAGTGGCGATCACGATAGACAAATGTAGTGGCATCTCTAACGCAAATCTCTGGGCCACTGTAAATACGGGGAAGAATATGGGGACATTCTACTTATCGATTAGGAAGAATATGGGGACATTCTACTTATCGATTAAATTACAATGTCCCCTTTAGCCAGTCCCCCAATGTCCCCTTTAGCCAGTCCCCGTCCTGGAGGATTCCGAATTCTCAGAGTCCGACATTGGCGGCGAACTGCTCAAGTTGAGCGAAGCATTTTGTGCCAGCTCAACGATTCCCGCCGGCACTGGCACTGCCGCTTTGGGGGGGTGAATTAATCTGAATTCTACGTGGGGTAAGCTTCCAGCTTGCCTTCGCTGGATGAAAACTCGCTGCTGTTTGAGAAACCTGACAAGCTGGAAGCTTATCCCACCCTGACAAGCTGGAAGCTTATCCCACCCTGACAAGCTGGAAGCTTATCCCACCTTAATGCGTGTTGATGAATTCGCGATACGGAATGTCTGCCTTCAACGATCGTGATCCTCTGCATATACTTTATGAGGCCGATGCAGTGCATCTCATTGAGCGGAGTGCGGAATGACGAGCAGACGTGGTATCATTGAGCAACTTGCGTTCGCATTGAGCGTCGGGATCATCATCGGTCTGCGCCGAAGTCGGGCCGACGAATCGGATCCGGATTCAATTGCTGAGGAAGTTGAGGATGCGGAAATGACAGACACTGATGCACCTCAGCCGGGATTCCTGACGCTCGGCGGGATGCAGTTCTGGGGCGATGTCTGCTACTTTCAGGGTTACAGGATTCAGCGGCACGTATTCACCGGGCATTTCAGGTTGCTCGACAGGAACAACCGGCGGTATCAATCGGGCACGATCGAAGACTGCCAGAAGATGCTCGACCGGATTCGAACGGCCAACGATCTGCAGCCGGATACGGGACATGCCGTGATCTACCTGCACGGCATCGGTCGGACATCGAGATCCATGCGGCCCATTCTGACTGCACTGCCGACGGAGGGGTTCGTCCATGTGCCGTTTGAATATCCAAGTACACGAGTGCCGATCGAACAGGCGGCTGGCTATCTGCATTCCCTGATCGAATCGCTGACCGACGTTTCAAAAATCAGTTTTGTGGTTCACAGCATGGGCGGGCTGGTCGTTCGTCGCTATTTGAAAGATCACAGTGATCCTCGCATTCACCGCATGGTGATGCTGGGCACGCCGAACCGCGGTGCAGAACTGGCGGATATGCTCAGACGGAACGTGCTTTTTCGAACGGTGTATGGTCCGGCGTCGCAGCAGTTGGTGACGGATCCGGATGGCACGATCGGGACGCTTCCAACACCCACATTCGAATTCGGCGTGATCGCCGGTGGGAAAGGTGACGAACGAGGTTTCAATCCGCTGCTTCCCGGTGACGATGATGGAACCGTGACGATCTCCAGTGCCAGGCTGGCAGGGGCTTCCGATTTTCTGCGAATCCCGAAAATCCATTCTCTGCTGATGAGCGACGAAACTGCGATCGCGGCGGTAAAATGTTTCCTCAAGCACGGTCGATTCTCGATGGAACGTGATCCTGCTCCGATTCTCAAGGAAACCGCCGCATGTCGTTAATCAATGCCAGCCTGCTCTTTGGCATGGGCCTGGCCGTGTTGCCGGTGATCCTGCACATGATCATGCGGGCGAAACCGAAGCGCATCGAGTTTCCGGCGCTGCGTTTATTGAAGACGCGTAAGATTTCCAATTCGCGGCGGATGCAGTTGCGGCATTTATTGTTGCTGATCCTGCGAACGCTGTTGATTGCGGTGCTGGTGCTCGCGATTGCCAGACCGTCGCTGCCAGCCGCACGGTACGGTCTGCGGTGGTGGGAATGGATGCTGCTGGCTCTGACCGCAGTCACAAGTGTCGCTGCATACTTCTGGCTCACACATCGCGCCGCAATGCAGCGTGTGGCGTCGATTGATCAGAGAGATCGTCGTGGCAGGCTGAGATTGTGGTGTGTCGTGCTCGGCACGCTGGCCGCGATGTTCGCCGTGGGCATTCCCTGGGGCCTGCGGGTGCGAGCAGAACTTTCTGCACCGCGGAATGAGGCCACGGAAGACGTTCCCATCGCGGCAATATTTCTGATCGATACCAGCGTGAGCATGAATTATCGCCTTGAGAACAAGACTCGGCTCGAACAAGCCCGCACGGTGATTCGCGAACATCTCGGCCGTTTTCCGGCTGGAAGTCGAGCGGCAATTTCCGGCCTGAACGCCGATGATGATATTGTGTTCCAGGCCGATCTGGCCGGAGCCGCATCACGGCTGGACACATTGGAAACGACGACTGTCCCGGAACCGATTAATCGCCGTCTCAAGGCGGCGATTCAGTTTCAGATCGATGACCGCGCGCAGGATCAGGAACGACTGGGTACGGGCGGCGATTCCGATACGCATGCCCGTGAAATCTACATCCTGACGGATTTTTCAAAGACCGCCTGGCGTGAACCAGATGAGAGCGGACTGTCGGATGCGCTCAAGGCGGCCGACTGGCTGCAGGTTTATCTTGTAGACGTGGCAGTTCCGCAGCCGATCAATGCGGCAATCTCGCATCTGACCCTGTCGGAAGAAACCAGCGTTGCGGGGCGAGACCTGCTGATGACCATGACCGTGTCCTCCACGCCGGGCGGTCCGACGATGACGACGGTGGAAACGTTACTCGTGGAGAACGGCGTCGAGACGCGCACGGGGGCACCCCAGATCGTCAAGATTGAAAACGGAGCGGCTCAGGTGCAGATGACACTGCGTGTGACAGGCACACAGCCGTTTGTGGAGGGTATCGTGCGTCTGACGTCCGAGGATCCTCTGCCGGAAGATAACGTTCGTGCGTTTACATGCGGAGTTCGCACAAAGCCGAATGTCCTGCTGATCGCCGATCGGCTGGAGGAAAGTCATTACCTTCGAAACGCATTGCAACCTGTGCAACTGGAGCAGCAGGGAATCAAGTACTGCGACTGCATCAGTGTGACGACCGCGCAGGCGGGGCAGCAGACACTATCCAACTTTGACGTGGTGATGCTGGTCAATTGCCAGCGGCCGGAAGAGCCACTGTGGGAAGGCCTGAGGAATTTTGCGAGCGCGGGCGGCGGAGTGTTTGTTGTGGCAGGTTCCAACAAAATCCAGCCGGGTGCATGGATGGTGAATTCTGCAAAGGACCTGCTTCCCGGAACGCCGCTGCGTTTCGTCAACTTCAACACGGAACCGGGGCAGTTGAAACTGATTACCGAACAACATCCGCTGACGCGCGAGTTCGCTCAGGACGAATCAGCGCGAGTGGAATTGTCCCGCGCGGCGTTTGATCGTTGCTGGGCTGTGGATCCCAATCCGTCTTCGACAACTCTGCTGGGATTTACGGGTCCGGGAGATCGGCCGGCACTCATGGAACGCGCGGTCGGACAGGGACGCTGTCTGATGTTTATGTCGGCGATGGACAATTTGCGTGACGGTGGAAGTCAGTGGAACAACTTCGTGGTCGATAACTGGTCGTTTCTGATGCTGACAGACAAGATCCTGCAACATCTGACAGGAGCGAGCAGCGCGAAACGCAACTATGTCGCCGGAGAGACAATTGACATTCCGATACCTGCCAGTCAGCGGTTCGATCAGTACCTGTTACGCCGCCCTGGCCTGCGGCAGACGCGCGGATCGATGTTGGCGGACGAATCGTTCGTAATCCTGACAGACGCCACGGACGCTGGTCACTATCGGCTGAAGCCATTCGAAGCCCGCAGTCCGTTTGAAGCCGCGTTTGCGGTGAACATGCGTGATGAGGAAAGCAATCTGGAAAAAATCCGAGATGATCAGCTGAACGCGTTGCTGGGTAGCAGCAACGTCGCGATCGTGCATCAGGCCGGGGAATTGCAGCGCGCCGTCCGCATGGGGCGAATCGGGATCGAAGTCTTCCCGGTCCTGATGGGACTGGTCATTTTGCTGTTCTGTGCCGAGCATCTGATGGCCAATTTCTTCTATGACGAAGAAGTCACGCTGGCGGTTCAGGGACTACCAGCGAAATAAACTGGTTCCCCAGGTGAGGCCAGCTCCAAAGCCGCACATCACCACCAGGTCACCGCGGTTGATCCGGCCCTCACGGCTGGCTTCGTCCAATGCCAGCGGGATGGATGCTGCCGACGTGTTGCCGACGCGGTCCAGATTATTGTAAACCTTTGAGCGGGGAATCTTCAGCACTTTCATGGCATGATCGATGATGCGGATATTGGCTTGATGGAGTACGAAGAGGCTCACCTCTTCAGTTTTCACTCCTGCGTTGTCCAGCACGACCTCAATCGACTGCGTCACAGCTTCGATCGCCCACTTGAACACGTTGCGACCGTCCATTCTCAGATAATGCTCGCCCGCTGCCACAAGTTCCGGAGTCAGTGGCAATGTCGCACCACCGGCAGGTCTGTCGAGCATACCGCCGCCAGCTCCATCGGCACCAAGCTGGTAGCAGACAAGGCCCTGATCGGCATCACCGGGTTCAAGAATCACAGCACCGGCACCGTCACCAAAGAGCGGTGCGACTCGCTGATCGTCAGGCTTCACAATTCGGCTGTTGACATCGGCACCGATGATAAGTGCCAGTCGCGAGTTGCCTGTGGCAATGAACTGCGCGCCCGTGGCCAGCGCATACATGAAACCGGAGCACGCGGCCTGCAAGTCCATCGCGGGGGCGTCGAGCTTAAGTTTGTTCTGAACGAGACAGGCGGTCGAGGGACATGTGAAGTCAGGCGTAAAAGTGCCGACAATCAACAGATCGATGTCGGACGCAGAAACATGGGCCGCCGCCATCGCGCGGCGAGCCGCCTCAACAGCAAGGTCGCTGGTCGATTCTGATTCATCGGCAAACCGCCGCTGCAGAATTCCTGTTCTGCGTTGAATCCAGCCCGGTTCAAAGCCGTATCGTGCTTCAAGTTCTTCATTCGTCACGACGCGCGACGGCACGTAGGATCCGATGGAACGGATACCGAAGCCTGTGAGTCTCTGCACGCGCTTTGACCGTCGAAACGACAGGCCTTGATCTGTACTCTCAGTACGCTCAGAACGTTCAGGAACGGTTGGCTGCAATTCGTCTCGAACCTTCCGTGCATCAATTGAGACTTCGTCGATCACAGAGACTGAAGTCATTTCACTCGCGGGCGAATTCATCGGATAGCTTTTCAAACGCCGGAAGATATCCAGCGACAGAATCGGAAAGGTACGTAGCTCCATCGAAGTCGATCTTCAAACCTGAACCCACGGGCTGAAAATCGCCTTATTTACCCAGCTTTCGTTCCGGTGGAAGTCTAATCACTTATTCGGCGAATTGAAACCTTGGATACATTTGCACAAAAAAATGCACTCGAAGCTGTCATCCGGACAAATTCGTTTCCGAAATCGCCGATGAGTGAGTGGCAGTCGATCGCGGCAGAAATTGCAGAAATACGCAGGATTTTCAGCCGTAACGACGAGCCAGGCGATGTCACAATCCGAAGTTTGAGACGAACCGGACTCCGATGCCACATTGGCCGGATGCTGGCCCAAATCCCTGCGGACAGAAAGTTTGAACCAGCCGAAAAAAAGGAGTGCGACAGGTCGCCTGCACGTACTGCCTTCGCATCAGGAATCACTTTGTCAGGATGACAAGTATGAATTGCAACATTTCAGTGCCTGTTTTCGTATTGGCACTGCTGATCGGGCAACTGAACTGTATCGCGCAGCCACCGGTTTCTGAGGCGTATAGCGACGCAACTGTGCCCCCCGCAGATTCCAACGCGTCGCTGGTTCCGAGTAAATACTCGCTGCGAAAGTTTTCGCCGATTCGAACCGGGGACACCATGATGCCGGAAGATTCCTTCAACGGTTACGCTCAGATCCGGTCGACGCCTGATCTTGGAGCACCAGGTTCGGCAGGAAACGGCTTCCATCATTTCTCCATGCCTTTCGACAAATACACATCATGGTATCGGCCGCGCGCGGCCACTCTTACCAAGTACCAGCGCTGCGCGCCAGCTCCATTTCGCCCGCGCGGCTTCGGAAACCTGTTTGCTCGACCATGTGACGGTTATCGCATGGAATACGAACCGTACACACTGCAAGACGCCCCTTCAAAGTACGGTCCGTCGTACATAGCTCGTATGCCTGATCCAAGGTGCAACGACTGCTGCCACGGGCAGGATGAATGTGAATGTGACTACAAGAAATGTGAATATGAATGTGAGTAGTGGCCATGGCAGGGACAGATCCTGAAACCGGCATACCTCCTGGCGACACAAGCAGTTTCCCGTCCCGGTTCCTGATTCCTGTGCGCTACATCCAGAGACGCTTGTTCGCTATAACTCTCGTTCTTCCTGATTAGAACACCTTGCATCAACGAGAACTCGAACATGAAAGAAAAAACCTATCTGGCCGTCGATCTGGGAGCAGAAAGCGGCCGCGTGATGGCGGGGCGTTTTGACGGGCAGCATATTTCGCTGCATGAAATTCACCGATTCAGCAACGGTCCCGTGAGACTTGGGGGAACTCTGCGCTGGAATCTGATTGGCCTGTGGAGCGAAATCCAGAACGGCCTCCGTGAAGCCGGTACGCAGTATGGACCGTCAGTGTCATCCATCGGAGTTGACACATGGGGCGTCGATTTCGTGCTGATGAATCGCAACGATGAGATTCTCGGCCAACCATGGAATTATCGCGACTCACGTACAGACGGGATGCTGGCAAAAGCTCTGCAGCGTGTCTCGCGCGCGGAGATTTTTGCACGGACCGGACTGCAGTTTATGCAGATCAATTCGCTGTATCAGGTGCTGGCGATGTGCGAACGCGATCCCGAACTTGTCGAACAGGCCACAAAATTCCTGATGGTCCCGGACTTCTTCAACTGGTGCCTGAGCGGCAGCCGGGTTGTCGAATTCACCAACGCCACGACGACGCAGATGCTGGATGCAAAGACGCGCGGCTGGGCGGTGGAGATGCTTCGCAAGCTGCAGATCCCCACCGAAATGTTTCCGGAAATCGTCATGCCGGGTACGCAGCTGGGAAGCTTACGCCGCGACGTCGCCGAATTCACTGGGCTGAAAGATGTGAAAGTGATCGCGCCAGCCACACATGATACCGGCTCCGCAGTGGCGGCGGTGCCCACATCGCACACTGGTAATCCGGACTGGGCCTACATCAGCAGTGGCACATGGTCGCTGATGGGCGTCGAAGTACGGGACGCCATCCTGTCAGATAAGGCGCTCGAACGAAACGTCACAAACGAAGGCGGGATCGATGGCACTTACCGGCTGCTCAAAAACATCATGGGCCTGTGGCTGGTACAGCGCTGTAAGGTCGCGTTTGAAGAACGAGGTCTGAAAGCCGACTATGCAGAACTCACCCGCAAGGCCGCAGGTGCGACGCCGTTTCGGTCGCTTGTCGATCCGGATCATGCAGGATTTCTGCGTCCGACCGATATGACGGAGGCGATTGCTGCCGAATGCCGTCGCGTCGGTCAGCCGGTTCCGGAAGACGAAGGCCAGTTCGTTCGTTGCGCGCTCGAAAGCCTGGCACTGAAGTATCGCATGGTGCTGACCTGGCTGGAAGAACTGACCGGCGTCAAGGTAAAAGTCGTTCATGTCGTGGGGGGCGGAGCCCGGAATGCGTTGCTCAATCAGTTCACCGCAGACGCGTGCGGTGTTCCGGTGATCGCCGGCCCTGTGGAAGCCACCGCACTGGGTAACGTGCTGGTGCAGGCGATGTCGGCCGGGGACATTTCGTCGTTAAGCGAAATCCGCGACGTCGTCCGCCGCTCAGAATCCATCACCGAATTTCATCCGAAAAGTGCCGATGCCTGGAGCGACGCAGGGGAGCGCTTCAAGCGGATTTGCGAAGTTTAGTGCCTGGTCAGTCGTGCCTGGTCAGTCGTGCCTTGATGGATCGGGTGGCCGGGGCTGGACTGAGCGGAGCGAAGGAAGCCCCGGGGTTTCGGGCTGGCGCCCTCCAACCCCGGCCACCCATCAATCCATTGCTGACAGAGCACTAGCACGTTCCGGCCAGCGTCAGGAGCTCAGCAATTCCTCGTCGCGGAGGTTGGCTTCGAACAATTCGTTCTGAACCGGAATGAGGCAATCCAGGATCGAATGCACGACTTCCGAAGGCGACCCATTGGCATCCACTTCATGAATGATGGCGGGATCGTACTGTTGCAGCACCGGGGCCGTCACTTCGCGATAGACGTCGAACCGACGACGAATGATCACTTCGTTCGCATCGTCCGTGCGGTTTTCGCGAATTGCGCGGCGGCGAATACGGTGAATCATGTCCTCTTCGTCAGAACACTTTAAATAAACCACCCGATGAATTTCCAGGTGTTCCTGTATCATTTCCACCTGATGAATGTTGCGCGGCATGCCGTCCAGAATCAACAGGTCTTCGCGCGGTTTGAACCATGACAAAGCCACGTACGCTTCAAGGGCTTTCCGCCAGATCTTGATCGTGAGTTCATCCGGTACCAACTCACCGCGGGAAATATGATTGTAGACCTCGCGACCGTTCGGTGAACCGATATCGATGGAACGAAACACGTCACCCACCGAGAGATGAAAAAAGCCGGGGATATTGGACAGAATTTTTCCCTGAGTTCCTTTGCCGACGCCAGGCGGACCAAACAGCGGAACACAGCGATATCGCGGACTTGTCGTCATTCTCTTTTTCCACAGAGCTTCAAACGAATCTCATGCCTGGTCAAATCTGCCATTGAAGATCAGCAATACCCTGATTCTTATCAATAACAAGCCAGCGAAGTATGACACCGCGTCGAGACGCTTGCCAGCAGTTGACAAAATTAAGTTTCCAGACTGCAAGCCCTGAGAATACGGCTGAACGACAAACGAAAAAGGGCAACCTGCATCAACAGGTTGCCCTTACTGTCGATCTGCGTTTGCACAGAATGCATCGCAAACGCCGAATTGTTATTCGCTCTTAGGAGCATCATCAGCTGGAGCTTCAGTCTTTGGCTCTTCCGTATTAGGAGCGTCATCAGCCGGAGCTTCCGTCTTTGGCTCTTCCGTTTTAGGAGCGTCATCAGCCGGAGCTTCCGTCTTTGGCTCTTCCGTTTTCGGAGCGTCGTCAGCCGGAGCTTCCGTCTTCAGATCTTCCGTTTTAGGAGCGTCGCCTTCATGGGCATGTGCGTCTTCACCTTCATGTGATTGCGGCACCACAGCACCGCCGGAGACGCCAGAACCGGCAGGACTGCCGCTCGGTCCGGATGTGTTCTCATCTGCCGTGCATCCCAGCATCCAGGACACGCTGCCCAACAATACCAATGTACCCAGTGATCGAATCAATTTCATTTCCCAGCCTTTCAAAAACAATAGTCAAGACCCAGCGTCGCGACCCCAAAACCGTCTGTCCAAACGGTTAAGCGACTGCTGAACCCTACGAAAAAGCCTCTGAAAATCAATACCTTGCCAACGCGAAAACGACCAAGTTCCACAATTGAGGCTGGAACATGAGGAAACCAGGGATACATTGCACAATCTGAGACGATTCAACGAATTCTTCGGCTTATTTTCTGCGAAATATTTCTCATGGACGGCGAAGAAACAGAAGCAAGGCAGCCGGACAATGATTCGTTGTCTTCGGATTCGGGCGTTTCCGCTGCGCCGCAGGATAAGGTTCGCACGTTTCCCACAACGCCGGGCGTGTATCTGATGAAGGACGCTCAGGGGCGAGTGATCTACGTTGGCAAAGCGGTCAACCTGCGGAGCCGTGCCGGAAGTTACTTCACGAAAGCCGCTGAATTCGAGCTGCGGACAGTGAAGCTGATCCCCGAAATTGCGGACATCGACTATATCGATGCCGACAGCGAAGTCGATGCTCTGCTGATCGAAGCGAGACTGATCAAGGACATTCAGCCACGCTTCAATGCGCAGCTGAAAGACGACAAAACGTTCCCCTATCTGCAGATCACAACCCGCGAAGATTTTCCTCGTGTGGAATTCACGCGACAACCTGAAACATCCGGCGTCAAACTGTACGGCCCGTTCACCAACGCCGGGCAACTGCGGGGCACGATTGCTGTGCTGCAGCGGATCTTTCGTTTTCGCACATGCACTCTGGACATTGCCGAGAATGACGAACGCTGGCGCTGGTTTCGACCGTGTCTGCTGGCCAGCATTAATCAATGCACCGCTCCCTGCAACATGCGAATCAGCAAAGAAGATTATCGCGAAGACATTCGACGTCTGCGTGTCTTTCTGGACGGTGGTAAAGCCAGTCTGCTGAAAGAGCTGGAAACCGCCATGCTGCTGGCATCAAAGGAATTGAAGTTTGAAAAAGCCGCCCGCATGCGTGATGAGATTGAATCTTTAAAGAGTCTCAGCCAGCGCGGCGATCTGGAAAGTCATGCACAGCCAGAGGTCTTTTATATCGATCCCCAAAAAGGATTGGCCGGGCTGAAGAAAGTGCTGAAGCTGACGGAACTGCCGCGCCGCATCGAAGGCGTGGACATTGCTCATCTGCAAGGCAGCGAAACGGTTGCCAGCCTCGTGCAGTTTATCGATGGACTTCCGTTCAAGCCGGGCTACAAGCGCTACCGAATCCAATCGGTGGAAGGCGTCGACGATTTTGCCTCAATGCGCGAAGTGATCACGCGTCGATTTCGCAGACTGTCGCAGGAAGGCGAATCATTTCCGGACCTGCTGCTGATCGATGGCGGCAAAGGACAGCTGAGCGCGGTTATGGAAACCTTCGCGGTCCTGAACATCACTCCGCCCACCACGATCTCACTCGCCAAACGAGAAGAAGAAATCTACATCCCCGGCGAAACTGAACCACTGCGACTCAGCCGCCATGCCTACAGCCTGCGACTGCTGCAGTACGTCCGTGACGAAGCCCACCGCTTCGCGCAACACTACCACCACATGCGCCGCCACAAAACCACGTTTGAAGACAGTCCCGGGAAAGGCAGAAAACGCAGACCGAAGTCATGAGGAACGGGAGGAGTTCAACCCACCATCACACGCAGGCGAGAATTCACGACCGCGACCGCTGAACCGGATGAAATTGAAAGCGATCGGTGGTAAAAACCGTGCGGGACCGGAAATGGACGGGTTTGGAGACTCGTTCTGCGACAGAAAACGCTGAAAACGCTCATTTTATTGAATTTGAACTGAATCTCATGGCTGCTCCTCGAGTCTGTGTTTTAAGAGCCCCTGGCACGAATTGCGACGTTGAGACGGCACATGCGTTTGAGCTGGCTGGTGCGTCGGCGGATCGAGTCCACCTTTTCCGGCTGCTCGAAGATCCTGCCCAGCTCAGTCAGTATCAGATTTTGTGCATCCCTGGCGGATTCAGCTATGGCGATGACCTTGGTGCCGGCGTGATTTTTTCTCGCCAGCTTCGAGGCCAGCTCAACGAAGCCATGCGAGAATTCCTGCAGGCCGACAAATTGGTGCTCGGCATCTGCAACGGATTTCAGACGATCCTGAAGGCTGGTCTGCTCATGCGACGTGGAATTGAGAATCAGGCCGAGAAGACATGGGAAGATCAGGTCACGCTGACGTGGAACAGCAACGGTCGCTACACGGACCGCTGGGTGCGACTGAAAGTCACGTCCTGCAACAGCGTCTTCCTGAAGGGCATTGATGAATTTGACGTCCCGATGGCTCATGCTGAAGGCCGTATCGCATTTAAGCATCCGGAGTTGCTGGACGAGCTGCGCGACAACGCTCAACTTGCCGCATGTTATTGGTCACCGGCCGCCGACGAAATGATGAAGACGACCGGCGATCCGACTCGAATTGGTTTGCTGCCGGAACCGGAGAATCCAAATGGCTCCATCGCCAATATCGCTGGCCTGTGCGACACCACGGGGCGAGTCCTCGGCCTGATGCCGCATCCGGAACGTTTTCTCTTTGCAACTCAACACCCGCAGTGGACCCGGCTTGGCCTCCGTGGTGAAGGCGACGGGATCAAAGTCTTTCGGAATGCGGTGGCGTATTTTGGATAAACCGCGATTCAGAGTCGTATTCAGAATCATGAGCGCACCGTGTCCGCATCATTGTTGCTCGTGTCTCCGACGCGAGTCTTCCCG
>JANOUN010001060.1:0-2747 GCA_031416875.1 Planctomycetota bacterium
GTTCGGCGGTTCGCCGCGAGCAACCATCAATCTGACGCTTGCGGCCAAAGCAAATGCGTTTTTGGCCGGACGAGGTTACGTGGTTCCACAGGACGTGAAGGAACTGGCTCTGGACGTGCTGCGACACCGCGTCGTCATTACCTACGAAGCGGAAGCCGAAGATCGAACCAGCGCATCGATCGTAACGGAGATTCTGAATCACATTCCGGTACCGTAAGCTGGTGCGATCTGTTCGTTGCCGAAGAGTTCCAGACATCTACTTCAACTAACCTGGGACCGTCGAATTAAGGAACCTCTCATGATTCCTCGTGAAATCATTCGCAAGATTCGACGAATCCAGATTCGTACGTCGCACAAAGTCGATGAACTTCTGGCTGGCACCTGGAATTCCGCTTTCAAAGGTCGCGGCATCGAATTCGAAGAAGTGCGGCCGTATCAGGTTGGTGACGATGTGCGGACTATCGACTGGAATGTGACTGCTCGCAGTGACCAGCCGTATGTGAAACTGTTCCGCGAAGAACGAGAACTGGCGGTGATGCTGCTGGTGGACCTGAGCGGATCGCAGAGTTTCGGCAGCAACGATCAAACCAAACGCGAACTGGTGGCGGAACTGGGTGCGACGCTGGCCATGTCGGCGATCAAAAACAACGACAGGGTCGGACTGACGCTGTTCACCGACGACATTGAGAAGTGCATCCCGCCGCGAAAGGGGTCACGGCATGTGCTGCGCCTCATTCGCGAACTGCTGTTCTGCGAGCCGGTCGGAAGCCGCACAAATCTGCGTCGAGCCCTTGAGCATCTGAATCGCACGTCCAAACGCCGAACGGTTGTGTTTCTGATCAGTGATTTTCAGGACAGCGGCTTTGAAGCGACATTGAAAGTCGCTCGCCGCAAACACGACATGATTCCGGTCGTGATCAGCGATCCCAGAGAAGGAGAAATGCCGAACGTGGGACTCGTGCGACTTCAGGATGAAGAAACCGGCGAGGTCATCACGCTGGATACAGCGAGCCCCAAAAATCGCAAGCTGTTTACGAAGCTGTATCAACAACAATCGGCAGCTCGCGACGGAATGTTTCGTCGTCAGCGACTGGAACCGCTGCATCTGGAAACCGGGCGAGATCTGGTTGATCCGTTGCGACAATATTTTCATCAGCGTGAGAGTCGACAATGAATTTTCATGATCCCCGGCAACTCAAACGACTGTTCTGCGTGACGGCGTTGGTTACGTTGTATTGCGTTGCCGCAGCTGGCGAAGTGAACGCCGACGAAGTCAGCCGCACAGCGGATTCCAATCCGACAACCGTAACCTCAAAAGTCTCAAGCACCACAGTGCAGGTCGCGGAGCCATTGACGCTGGAATTGAGAGTGACTGCGGCGGCCGGAAGTCAGGTCGATTTCCCATCCGTCGGCAAATCGCTCGGAGACTTCGACGTGACAGATCTGACGGACCGAGCGGATGTGCCGTCTGCAGATAACGGCAATCAGAGAGTCTGGACTCGGCGACTGACGCTGGAGAGTATTGTCACCGGCGACCTGGAAATCCCTGCATTCAAAATCCTGGTTCGCAACCGTACCGGATCTCAGACACTGAAATCCACAGCAATCCCGATTCGCGTCACGAGTGTTCTTGAAGACCGCGCCGATCCAACTCAATTTCGCGACATTCAGTCGGTTGTCGATGTTACCGTACCGCAACCTGCTTCGCGTGCATGGTTCTGGTGGACTCTGGGCGGTCTTGGGGGAACTGCAGCAGCGGCCCTGCTGTTGATGGCTGTTGCGAAACGCAAAACATGGACGACACCCAACGCGTGGGCGATCCGCGAACTCGAAGTGCTTCGAAACTCGGACGCCATGAAATCTGCCGACAGCGAAACAGTGACCGAAAATCTCACGACGATTCTGCGGGATTATCTGGAGCTTCAGTTTGACATCGCAGCCCCGGTCCAGACAACCACAGAACTGCTGCAGGTCGTCGAGACCGGCAGGTATATGAGTACAGAGACTACCAAAGGATTTGCTGAACTGTTTGAGCATTCAGACCTCGCCAGGTTTGCCGGACTGCAGCTGACGCACGCCGAACTGACAAAGGCCATCGACGATGCTCAGCGATTGATCGAACAGACTTCAAAGCTAACTTCAACAAGATCCGCGGAGGTCCGCTGATGTTTTCCTCACCCTGGTACTTTCTGCTGTTGTTGCTGTTACCGCTGATTGCCTGGCGATTGTTTGCTCCGCGACGCAGGCTGGCGGTTCGATTCAGTTCCGTCAATCTGGCAATGCAGCTGACACCGACACTGCGTCAGAGAATGGCATGGCTGCCCGGCGTGCTGACCATTGCAGCGGTACTGGTGATGATCGTCGGCTTGGCGCAGCCCCGCGAAGGACGAGTGCAAACCGTGACTGACAGCGAAGGAATCGCGATTGAAATGGTGGTCGACCGCAGTGGCAGTATGCAGGCGATGGATTTTCAGGTGGCAGGCGAGCACGTTGATCGCCTGACAGCCATCAAGAATGTCGCTGGAAAATTCGTGGCCGCTGGAGGCAAGCTGGAAGGGCGTTTCAGCGACCTCGTCGGACTGATCACTTTCGCAGGGTACGCAGACGGCAAAACGCCACCGACACTGGACCACGCATTTCTGGTTTCTCAACTGAACAACACTCAGATTGTCACGAACCGCAGTGAGGACGGAACAGCCATTGGCGATGCCATTTCTCTGGCCGTCGAGAAACTCAATGCACTGGAT
>JANOUN010001061.1:0-3192 GCA_031416875.1 Planctomycetota bacterium
ACGGCTGCTCCGCAGCCAATCGCATGGTCATTCGCTTTCAGAATACTACCAATGAACGGATGCTCTCAACTCGTGTCGGCGGAGCGAGACGGCTACAGTAAGCCGCAACGACGCGACGATTGTCTCGGCCTGTGGTTTGCCCTGAAGGAAAATGATATGCGATCCATGCTTCTCAGCATCATCCTTGGCGGTCTCTGCCATCATCAGGCGGCCGTTGCTTTTCAGGACGTCGATCTTGGGACAGTCACCGAGAAGCATCAGATGATCCCGATGCGGGACGGGCAGCATCTCTCAGCGAACCTCTATTTTCCGCAAGGGGAGGGACCGTGGCCGGTGTTGTTTGAGCAACGCTACGCCGACATCAGCGGCGCGGGAACCAGGAAGGCAGCGGCGAGCCTCGCAGACGCAGGTTACGTGGTCGCGATGGTCAATTATCGAGGCACCCATCAATCCGAAGGAAACTGGGTTGGCTACCGCGCACTGGGCTGGGGCGAACTCAAGGATGGATATGACGCCTGCGAATGGCTCGGGACGCAGCCGTGGAGCACAGGCAAGGTCGGGACATTTGGAAGTTCACAGGCCGGATATGCCCAGAATTTTCTGGCGATCACGCAGCCGCCGCATCTGACCGCGCAGTACATGGTCGATACGGGGCTCAGCCTGTTCCACGAAGGCTATCGCATCGGCGGAACGACGCGCCCGTCGCGATTCAAGTCGCTGGCCGGAAACTGCCGTGTGCCAGCCGACAATGATCGCCTGCTGGAGGAATGGATGACTCATCCGCACTACGATGACTACTGGCGGGATGAGGATTGTTCGCTGCACTTCGACAAGATGAACGTGCCCTGTTTCACGATCGGCAGCTGGTATGACTTCATGAATCAGGGCTCCATCGCCAGTTTTCAGGGCCGACAGCAGCATGGCGGAGAAAACTCCCGCGGCAAGCAACAGCTGGTCATCGGCCCGTGGCTGCACGGTCGACTCAACAAAGGCAACAAAGTCGGCGATCTCGTTTACCCGGCCGACGCGACCTGGCCGGAACTCGACCACATGATTCGCTGGTTCGACTACTGGCTGAAGGGCAAAGACACGGGCGTCGAAAAAGAACCGGCGGTGCGCTACTACGTCATGGGCGCTGTCGGAGAGCCGGATGCTCCGGGCAACGTCTGGAGAACTGCCGACGAATTTCCGCCCGCGGCCAGCATGACTCCCATGTTTCTCGCTGCCGACGGTCAACTCACGTCATCGACTCCGATGAATGAAACAGGCTCAACCAGCTACGTCAGCGACCCACTGCATCCGATGGAGATTCCGGGAACCGGTTTCCCCGGTGCGACCGATGCTCGGGCGTTCGAACAACAGGCCGAGGTCCGCACATTCACGACCGAGATTCTGGATGCACCCGTGGAATGGACCGGCCGCATTCGGGCTGAACTGCACCTTACATCAACAGCCCCCGACACCGATGTGCTTGTCCGCGTCAGTGATGTCTACCCTGACGGTCGTTCCCTTCTGATCGTGGATTATCCTCAGCGAGTTCGATATCGAGATGGCTTCGATCACGAAGTCCTGATGAAGCCCGGCGAAGTCGTTAAGGCGGCCTTCGACGTCGGCTGGATCAGCCAGATTTTCAACAAAGGCCACCGCATCCGTGTAACCGTCGCCAGCACCGGATCCCCACTGTACGAACCCAATCCGCAAACCGGAAAACCGGCAACGATCGAATTTCCGTCGGACGCGGTTCCAGCGACGAACACGATCCATCACAACCGCAACCACCGTTCAAAGATCATGGCACCCGTGGCGATCAAGCAGCCATAGTCAAATATCGTTGAGCGATCGTACAACATGTCGAGTGCGTTCATTGAGGACTCCGTCCCATTTTTTCTGGAACTCCTTTAACTTGCGATGCGCACAGAGAAGGCCGGACCAAGGCCGCCGCGTGTGCCGGAACAGCGCAAACCCGAGTTTTCCGTCGTGACACTTTTTCGGCAGGACTTGTATTCGACCGGCGGTCGCCGTTCCGGCTTTTTCCGGGTTTGCTCGGTCCGGCCTACCGTTCCGTGCGCCAAAACCTCATTGCTGCTTTCCGATGCACCACAAGTGCTGATGCGTACGCAGAAACAGCTGACCGTTGCTGACAGCAACCGAGGAATTCGACGCTTCTCCCAGTGAGTTCGTCGATACAAGTTCAAACTGCGGGCTGGCTCGAAAGACGAAACAATCGCCGCCCTGTGTCATCGTGTAGCAGTGACCGTCCGCGATCATGGCGGATGACCAGTTTGTGCCCGTGGCGCCCTGTCCGGAAAGCCGCTCTTCCCAGACCGTTTTCCCGGTCTGCAGTTCAAAGCATTCGGCAATTCCAGGGTCGTTATGGATAAACAGATAGCCATCGTGAATCACGCCGGATCCGATTCGTTGTTTCGTCTTCGGATGACGCCAAAGCCGGTTTGATTCCGTGATATCTCCGTCGCCTTTGACCTGAACTCCGATCGCCATCCCGTTGTATCCTCCCATCGCGACAACGATGTCGTCGGCAATCAGTGGCGAAGTGTAAACCAGGGCGTTCATGCCGGAACTGGTCCACAGTTCCTTGCCCGTCAGTGGGTCCAGACCACACACCCGAAACGGAAAACTGATAATCAGCTGATCGCGTTCTCCGATTCGCCGCAGGACAGGAGTGCTCCAGGAACCGTAATAGTCCGCGCCGGAAAACTTGGCTTCGCTGGTTCCCTGTGTGTTGATCGGTTCGTCATGCTGCCAGACTGTCTCGCCGGTCTTTTTATTCACGGCAATCACGAACGATCGCTCGCCGGGACCGAAATTCAGATAGCACAAGTCACCGTGAATCACGGGCGACGAACCGTAGCCCCAGATGTGTTTCTGAATTCCCAGATCACGTTTCCAGAGTTCGTGGCCTTCCATGTCGTAACAGAACAAACCCGCTGAGCCAAACCAGGCAATGACTCTTTCACCGTCGGTCACGGGCGATGACGAACACACGGGATTCGTGGCATGCGTCGGATCGGCCTCTTTCCATTCCGTTTCTGACTGCCAGAGCAACCGACCATCGCCGCGATGAAAGCACATCAGCGTGCGACGATTCTGCGCGACGACTGGCTGAGTCACGTAGACTCGATCGTCCCAGACAACGGGCGTTGAATTCCCGGGTTCCGGCAGGGCGACTTTCCA
>JANOUN010001062.1:0-1539 GCA_031416875.1 Planctomycetota bacterium
GCGGAGCGGCGTGAGCCCTCCGGTACCTCGTTTTTGTACCGGCAAGCTGACGCATGCCGCTCGCCAATTGTCTCACTCATGACCGCGCGGAGTTCAGTCGCGGCAGACGGCCATGGCTTCAATTTCGATCAGCAGGTTTTCGAACGCGAATCCGGAGACTCGAACTGCCGTCGAACACGGTCCCGGCTCCGGGTAGAACTCGCGCTGGACGGCCGTGATCGTCGCCGAAGCCGCTGCGACCTGCTGCCAGTCATCGGGAACGTAGTAATAGATGTAGAGCTTGGCGACATCGCTCTCATCAAGCCCGCCTTCGGCCAGCACCGCGCGAATGAAGCTGAAGACGTTGCGCGTCTGCGTTTCGATGTCGTGGCCCACGGCTTTGGCTTTGTTGTCGGCCGAGATCTGGCCCCCGATAAAGGCGAGGTTGCCGATCTTCCAGCCCTGAGTGAACTGCGTATTCGGAATGCTCCAGTCCCAGTGATTGTCGGGCTGCAGACGCTGCTTTTTTTCTCCCAGCATGCCGATTCCTTCGACCTGAATTAACTCGTCGGAATTCGGAAAGCCCGTGATCCGCAGTCCGGCCCCGGCTGCGGACGGCACGGACATGTAGCGGCGGCGGACGTTGGTCATCTTCTCCCAGTAACTGGTCACTTCCCGGCCCTGTCCAAAGAACCGAAAGTACGTGTTCTGGCGCATCAGGCTGTGGCGGTCGCCGCCAGCTGCTCGCAGCATCGTGTCGAGGTTGCGAAACGCATGATCTGTCTGAACCTCAATATCGCCCACACCCAGAGGCTGTCCACCGGGCCCCAGCGACCGCTGACCGCCCACAAAGATCAGATCGCCGACCTTCCATCCGTGAGAGAACGGCAGCTCCTTGTCCCAGCTCCAGTGGTCCGGCGGTGACAACAGTTGTTTCTCTTCACCGACGACGGCCCAGGCATCGACAAGAATCAATGCACCTTTCCGATCCAGATTGACAAACGTCTCTGTCGTGGTTGGACCGGGAGCCGAAAAATACGTCAGTCGAACTGCGTCGAGTTCGGTCATGAAGTTTGTCACTGCCGCCTGGTCGCCGTCACAGTGAAGATACACATTGTGCTTCACGACGTCGGCCATGCTGGCTCCCGCTTCGGCCAGAACCCGCCTGAGTGACTCGAATGCGTTCTTCGCCTGAGTCGCAATATCCGATCCGATCACTCGGCCATGCTCGTCAAGAGACATTTGTCCGCCGACGAAGATCAGATTTCCGGCGCGCACTGCCTGAGTTCCCGACGACGCACCACCAGAATGGCGCGCAGGACAAATAAGCTGCAACTTCACTGTTGATTCTTTCCGTTGATGACACGATTTGATCGGCACAGAGTTGGGGATTCTATTGTGCTTCGCTCGAAAAGTCACACGAGCCCACGGCACTCTTGCGGTGGGTGCAGTCGCCGATTCCGGTAGGTCCTGCTTGCCGAGCAGGACTTCGCGGCCACGCCGCGACCAGCGACGAGTCGCGGTCGAAAGGACGGCCACGCGGCGACGTGGAGCGGATGT